>NZ_CP045122.1 GCF_011492965.1 Rubrobacter marinus
ACGTACGCGCCGCCAGGGCTCTCGTAGAACGTCCAAGGGAAGATGGTCCGGTTCAGGACCGTCGAGTACTCCTGCTGCTTGTCGCCCTTGTAGCCGTAGGCCGCGAGGACGAAGTTGGTGGCGGCCATCTCCACGCGGCCTCTCTCCGTCTCCGAGAGGTCGCCGGGCTCTGCGCCGGTCCCCAAAGGGTCGTAGCCGCCGGGCTCGTGCGTCGCGCCCTCGGGCGGGGTGGTCGCCTCGTTTTCGTTCTCCCCGGACGGGCGCGAGACGGGCTCGGCCTCGACCGCGGGTTTCTCGGGCGCCGCCGGCGCAGCGTCCGTCGTGGCCCCGTGGGGGGACGCCCCGTCCTGGGCCGCCGTCTCGCCGCCACCGCCGGTCAGGGCGAACACGAGGATGATGCCCACGAGCACGATGCCGCCGAAGAGGATCGCGAGACCCACCGCGCGCCGCTCCCCGGTCGGGCTCGGGCCGCCGAAGCCGTTCCGTGCCACCCTCTACCCCCCAACGCTCTCTGCGGCGCCGGCGTACCCACCGGCGCCGAGGATTCTGGTGGTCATCTCGTGGCCCTCCTCCTTTTGGCCTTCTTTCGTCCGGGCGGGGGCGGCCGAGGCCGCCCCTTCGGGTTCTTGCTCACACGAGCCTCCTGGCCCCGTTAAAGTTGGGGACGTCGAAGATCGGCCCGATCACCACCTCGCCGCAGGGCAGACAGGCGTGGATCATCTCCGTGGAGTTGATCGCGATGCCAACGTGGCCCCCCGTGCCGTCACCGGGATCGGCGTAGACGACGGCGTCGCCGGCCTGGATGGAGCCTTCGTCCACCGCCTCGCCGTAGTCGTGCAGCGCTTGCGGCCAGTCGGGCAGCTCGTAGCCGCCGACCGCCCGGTACACCGTCGTGGTCAGACAGGTGCAGTCCATGGATTCACCCGGCACGCAAACCTCCGGGCCGCCGAGGACGTACGGGACTCCCATGTACTTCTCGGCCTCGGCGACCACGGCGTCGCCGTCTCCGCCGCCGGAAGAACCGCCGCCGTACTGGTCGCCCTCGTTGCCGCCCCCGCCGCCGGGGGAGCCGAGGGAGCCGCCGTCGGGGGACTCGCCGTCCGCCGGCGGGCAGGCGCCGGGGGCCGCGGGACCGCCGGTCGCCTCGCCGCCGTTGTCGGCGAGCCACTGGAGGAGCGGGTAGGGGTTCATCGCCCCCGAGGCCGCCTCCGCCCGGTTCCCGGTGTCGTCGTACCAGCCGAGGTGCAGGTGCTGGCCGCGGCCGTCGGGGAGAAGCGTCCCCGGAGGGCCCTCGCCGGTCGAGCCGACGTTGCCTACCGTGTCGCCCGCCGCGACGGTGTCGCCGGGCCCGAGCGGCGAAGGGTCTTGCATGTGGGCGTAGTAGAGCTGGTCGCCGGCTCTGACCGGCCCCACGTCCTGGGTGGCCTGTATGAGGACGGTGTTCCCGCCGAGCTCGTCCCAGCCGCTCTTGACGACCTTACCGGCGGTGACGGAGCTTATCGGGGTGCCGTCGGGCGCGAAGATGTCGGTGCCCTCGTGGCCGCCCTGGCTGCGTGCGGCCCCCCAGTCGTTCTGGTAGTCGTCGTGGTAATCGCTCGGCAACGGGAAGACGGCCTTGCCGCCGGAGTCGGCGTTCCCGTTGGGGGATTGGTCGCCGCCGCCGTCGTTGTCGCCGTCCGCCCGCTTGCCGCCGTTGCCGCCGCCGTCGCGGTCGGCCTCTTCGCCGCCGCCGTCGCCGCCGAAGATGTTGAAGGGGAACTCGTCGCTGGCCAGGATCTCGTCCGGGTCCGCGCCGCCCGAGGTTCCGGGGTCGCCCCCGGAGGACTGGCTCTCGCGGTTGGAGTCCGTCTCGGTCTGGCGGTTGCCGCCGTCCGGGCCGCTCCCCGGGGGGTCTGCCCCTCGTAATCGTCGCCGAAGAGGCTCTGGAAGTAGTCCTCAGACCCGGTGCCGGGCGCGGGAGTCGGCTGGTCTTCGTCGCCCCCGCCGCCTCCGCCGCCTCCGGAACCGCCGGGGAGGGCTCGTCGGAGTACTGGTCTTCGGGGGAGGGTTCGTCCCCGCCGCCCGAGCCTTCCTGCGGCGTCCCGCCGCCCCACCTGTCGTTGTACACGGACCAGTCGTGGTCGGTCGGGTCCTCGACGTTTGCCGAAGACGAGGCGGCTATCGAGGAAGCCATGACGCTCGGTCCGGCGTCGTAGTGCTCGAACGAGAAGACGTGCCCGAGCTCGTGGGTGGCGGCGGCGTTCTGGGCGTTCTCGGTGGCGCCGGCCATGATGGGGTCGTCGAAGATGACCTCGCCCTCGCCGCCGTCGCCGCCGCTTATGGAGGTGTGCCCCATCGAGCTGCCGGGCAGGTCGCCGTCGCCCACGTACAGGTCGGTTTCGCCGCCTCCCGGGGACGGCGCTACGTTCACCGCCCCGCCGGCGTTCCAGTCGCTGACGGCTTGCGACCACGCCGAGCCGTAGGCGGTGTTGGCCTCGTAGTGGATGTTGTTGTTTTCGTCGACGGCGTTGGAGCCGTTCATCTGCCCGTGGGCGACGGGGATCTGCATCCCGAGCGTTGTCACGTCGCGCACGACTGCCACGGCGTTTACCAGGGCGAGGGTCTCGGAAGAGTCGGCCGCGCGGTACTCCTCGGCTATCCCGAGTACCTCTTGGACGTAGGCGTCGGAGTGGTTGTAGGCGAAGAGCGCCTGCGTGTAGTCGTCGGGGGCGCCGTTCATCCTGAGGTACGTGGCCGCGGTGGGGATCGCGTCCTCGGGGTCCATTATGTCGGCGGTGCCGTCCCCGTTGGCGTCGCGGCCGACGCTTGCCCAGGTGTCCGGCATAAACTGCATCGGCCCCTGCGCCCCCGCGCTCGAGGTGCCCATGTTCGAGCCGTGGCCCGTCTCGACCTTGCCGACGGCGGCGAGGACGGCCCAGTCTATCCCCTCCTCGGAGGCCGCCGAACGGTAGAGCTTGAGGTAGTCGCCCGGGATGTCCGAAACGGCCTTGCCGCTCGGCTCCTGAGAGACGTAGGGCTGAGACCCTCCCCCCGTGTCGCAGGAGTTGGCCGCCGCCGAGCCGACGCCGCCGAAGATCGCGGCCGTCGTCATCACGAGCCCGCTGACCGCTGCCAAACCGACGGCGGCTACACCCTTGAAGATCGCCGAGTTGCCCGCCCCTCCCGCTGCTCCTGCCGCGCCTAATGCCAAGAGCTGCTCACCTCCTCTCCACCGTTTGTTTCATGGCCTTGTGGGCTATCCGCTCTGGCCTTCCGAGGGCGCGGCACCCCCGTCGTCGGTCCTCTCCGACGCGGGGTAGCGGTGCCGGAGCAAGAGGAGTCCCAGGACTCCGAACGTCGCGATCGAAAAGCCGGCCATCGCGGCCTTAGGGATAAAACCGGGGCCCGAAGCAGGCTCACCGCCCGTATCGGGGAGGACCGCCACAGCGCCCTTCTGCGTCTGGCGGGTGGGCAGGGATGCCGGCTGAGCCGTGGCGGTCGACTGGGGCGTCCGGAGGGCGGCCGGCTGGAGTTGGGCGGATTCCTCGTCCGCCACGGGGGCGGCTTCCGGCGGGGCAGGCTCGCCCTCCGGTTCGGGCGCCGGCTCCTCTTGCGGCGCCGCCGGGAGCTCGAAGCCGGCCTCGGGCTGGGGCTCCGCCGCGTCCTCGGGGGCCGCAGCCGGGGTAGCCTCGGGCGCTGCCTCCGGGATGCCGAGGTTTTCGTCCGGCGCGGGGGCCGTCGTCTCCTCAGGCGTCTCGCCTTCCGGGTCGGGCGGGGCAATCTCCTCGGCGGGCGGGGCGGGCTCCTCGGCGGGGGCGGATAGCCCGGCGCAGTCGTACGCGGTCACCTCGTAGTTGCGGTTATCCGAGTAGACGTTGACCGTGTAGGTGCCAGGGCCCACCTCTATGGGGGTCTGCTCCGGCTCCTCGCTCTTGGCCCTTACGGTCTCGACGGTCGTGCCCCCCTCGGTCTCGACGATGTCCATCACGAGGGTCCCCTCCTCGTCGGCGGGGTCCGCCGGGGTGGCGTGGTAAGAGAGGACAAAGGATTGGCCGGTAATCTCGAAGGCCGCGCTGTACTGGTTGCCGGGACCGCCCGTGGAGGTCTCGACGGGCGCGACGCCGGAGCAGACGTCCTCTGCAGGGGCCACGGCCTTGGGCTGCGGGGCGGGCTCCTCCGGGGCTGCCTCGGGAGCCGTCTCACCCATCGCGGGGTCCTCGGGGGCGGTCTCCTCCAGGGTGGTCTTCTCCTCGGGGAGATCGGTCGTCTCGGGCGCCGCCTCCGGCTCGGCCGCCGGCGTCAGCGTCGGGTCTGCCTCCTCGGGCTGCTCGTCCTCGGGGGCGTACTGGTCTGTGGACTCGGGAGACCGCTCCTCCGCCTCGGGCTCCACGGCCGGCTCCTCGGGGGCGGGGGTCCCGGGTGCGGGCTCCTCCTCCTGGGGCTCTTCGGGCTGCTCGGCGGGATCGGTCGCCTCGGGAGCCGCAGGGTCCGGCTCGGTGGCGGTCGGCGTGGGCTCGGCTTCCTGCGGGGTCGCTTCGTTCGACTCCCGCATCTGTCGGCACTCCTCCTCGGTGGGCTCGTCGGACGTGCCGGAGGTCGTCCCTCCCGGGGGGGTGGCCCCTTCCTCCGGAAGCGCGGTCTCCTCCAGGGTCGTCTTCTCTTCGGGGGCGGCCTTCTCCTCGGGGACGGTCGCGCCGGTCGTCCCTGCGGGCTCCTCCTCCGCGGTGAGCCCGTTATCCGGCGAGCTCTCGGCGGAGGCCTGCGCCTCCTCGGGCGCGGTCTCCTCCAAGGTTGTCCTCTCCTCGGGGAGCGCGGTCTCCTCCTGGGGCAGAGTCTCCTCCTCGGGGGCGGCCTCTTCCTCCGGAGGAGTCGTCCCCCGGTGGTGCCTCCGACCGGGTAGAGCACGTCGCACTGCTCCATCATCGGATCGCTCAAAGGGTTTTCGGCGGCGTCGGGGTGGGCTCCTCGGGTACTGATACTGCCCGGCGTCGGGGCTCGTCGACCCGTACTGGTCCGGGGCTGGCGGTTCGGCGCTCGGGTCCGCCGCAGGCGGCCCGGCGGGCGGATCTTTGTCCCCGGAGCCGCAATCGCCGATCTTTATGGGCCCGACCTTTTTGCAGTCCTCGGTGACCAGGATGCCGGGCATCTGGACCGTGTCCTCGTCGCCCTCCGGCTCCGGCTCGCCCGCGGCTCCGCTCTCGGGTGGCGCGGGAGCGGCGGGATCGGGCGCGGTGGTCTCCGTCTGGGCCAACGCGGCTCCGGGGACGAGCGCCAGGGTCAAAAGCGCCAGGACCGCCGCGGCGATCAACGCCGCGAACGGGGATCTCCGCCTGCGATCGGCTTCCGCGCAAAGACCGGCGGCCGTGGTGGCGGCGTTCTTAGTGGGGTGGTGCAGCATCTCTTCGGTCCTCCCTTGGGCCCGGGGCGGCGCATCCGCCCGCGGACCCCGTACGGTCCCCGGCCGTCCGACCGGGGTGGTTTGCTGTCGAGTCTTGGTCTCCTGGCGGGGCGTCCCCGCGCCGGCGGGCGAAGGGCGTCGGTCCGATGAGGGGATAGGTTGGACGGACGCTGCTTCACGGCTCGGCGCCGACTTCTTGGGCCACAGATCTGCCGAAAACAATTCCTGTCTCTCCTTTCCGTGCTTCGCGAATAAACCCTTGTCCGTGGTGGCGCCTCTAGCCTCTCCGGCGGGGCGGGGACGCCGTCATCGTCGGCGTCCGTTCGTCTCTCCTGCCTCTAGGCATCACCCCCCTTCAGGACGCCGGTGCCGCCTCCGCCCCCGCCGCCACCGGTATCGACCTGCGGCGTTTGGGTTTGCTGGACGCTGTTCTCCACGGGGCCGGTGTGACCGGTGCCGCCGGAGGGCTCAGCCGCGGGGGCTGTGTCGTAAGTGATCGGCGCCGGGCTCTGCGCCGGGGCAGGTTCTTCTGCTACCGGCGCGGGCTCGACGACCTGAGGGGCGTCGTATACGGGGGTGGCTTGCTCCGCGACCTGGGGCTCCTCGTAGACGCCGCCGGTGGGGTCGGCCGGAGCGGAGTCGAAGCCGGTGCCTCCCATGAAGCCCCCGGTGTCCGGGGCCGGAACGAAGCCCGAGCCGCCCACGAAACCCGAGTTGTCCTGCGGGGCCGGCGCGGAGGGAGCGGGGGCCTCTTCGTACACGGGTGCCGTCGCCGCGGGATCTTCGTAGACCACGTCGCCCTGGTCGGAGACGCCCGACGGCACGAGGGCGTCTCCGCCGGAGACCGGGGCCTCGTCGTAGGCCGGCGCCTCGTATTGGGCGGTCCCCGCGGCGGGCGCGTCCGAGACCGGAGCCCCTTCGGTGATTGCTCCCCCCGCGAGGGAGGCGTCACCGCCGGAAACGTCCGACGGGAGCACCCCGCCGCCGAGGTCGCCTCCCGCGGACCACGCGTCGGGGCTCTCTCCGTAACCCGGAGCCTCGTACTGCTGGGCAGTGCCGGCGGGAAGATTTGCACCGAGGCCCGGCTCGCCGACCGGGGCCTCCGCGCCGGAAGCGTCGGCGACCGACGCACCCGTGTCCGGGTAAGTCGGGGCCGAGAAATCCTCGGTCGGGGCCGCGACGGGAGCCGTAGCGCCCGGGAGCACGCCGTCGTCTGCGGGGTCGGGCGCGCCGTCGAAAGGATCCAGACCGGCGGCGAAGGGTTCGTCCGCAGCGATCTCGGGCTCCGCGGTCGCCTCGGGATCCGCCGCTTGGGCGTAGCCTATTCCGTACTGGAAGGTCGACGCGGCAGCGGCCGGCACATCCTCGGCGGGCACGGCTTCGGAGGCGCCAAGGGCGGGGTCGAGGGCGGCCTGAGGCGCGGCGTACTGCGCGTCGCCCGCGCCCGTACCCTGCCCGACGTCCGCGGGCGCGGCGACGGGTGCTTGCACGCCGGCGGCGTTCGTCTCCGGCTGGCCCGCGGCGGTGCCTTCGATCGCTCCGGGCTCCGGGGCATCCGGCGCTGGGGGCGCGCTCGAGGCGTCGGCCGGAGAGTCGGCGGGCGCCGGCTCAACGGACGAGGGGGCTTCGGGCTGGGACGCGGGGATCGCCTGCTGGGGCTCGGGCGTCGGAGCGGCGCCGTTCTCGAGGGCGACGTCCACGGCTTCCTCGAAGGAGAACGGGCCCTCCTTTATGAGCTCGGGCTCCCCTTCCGGCCCCGCGAGGCGCTCGACGGTGCTGTGGCCGCCCGAGGAGGTCACCCTTATCAGCGGCTGGGCCGAGGGTGCGTCCCGACCGGCGCCGACGTCGTCGGATGCGGGCTCGAGCGGAGCGGGCTCCTCGGCGGCGCTGGGCGCCGCGTCCGTCTCGGGGCCGGCCTCCTGTGCGGACGCGAGGCGCACGGCCTCGACGTTCGCGCTCCCCTGCTCGATGGTGTCGCTCTGGTCGTCGTAGGTCTGAAAGCTCTGCTGGGTGTCGGACGAGGAACCGCTGCCGGAGGACTCGTTCCGTATCACCTGCGTTTCGCTGTGCGACTCGTTCTGCGCCACCTGGGTGCTGTTCGAGTCCTGCGCCCCGGGGGAGCCTTCGGAGCCTCCCGAGGGCTGCTGTGAGGCGCGATGGCGCCCACCGTCGTCGGTGCCGCCGCCCGTCGGGGAGGTAGCGTCCGGCCCGGAGGTTCCCGGAGCTGGCGTCGGTTCGGTGTTCGGCCGAGGAGCCGGCTCCTGACCCACGGTCGGCTCCGCCCCGTCGCCGGGCGCCTCCGATTCCGGCCGCGCAACGGGAGCGGCCGGGGGCTCTTGCTGCTCCCCCTGAGGCCCGGGCTCCTGCTGCTCGGTGGTGGCGGGATCCGGCTGGCCGGAGGCCTCCGGTTGAGCCGCGGGACCGGGCGCGGGCTCCGGTGAGGGTTGCCCCTGCGGCTGCGGCCGGGTGGGCTCCTCGGGCAGCGGTTGCTCGGGCGCGGACTCGGGCTGTGGGGCCGGCTGCGAAGAAGGCTGCGGCGCCTCAGAAGACGGCTCCGACTCCGGCGTTCCCGGTGCCTGACCGGCGTTGTCGTCCGGTGAGGGCTGGGAGCCGGGGGTCGGGCTCTCCTCGCCGGAGGGTTGGGGCTCCGGCGAAGGATGCCCGCCCTGCGGTTGCTCGTCGCCCGGTGCCTCCCGCCGGGGTGGTTGCTCCTCCTCCTGCTGGCCTCCCTCGGGGCCCTGGCCCCCTCCCTGAGGGGAGTCGAAGCCGCTCGTGCTCTCGGGCGGGGGCTGCTGGCCCGAATCTTCCGGGCGGGCGGCGGGCTCTTCCGAGCCCCCGGTGGTGCCGGGGGCCGGTTGCTCCGGCTGCTCCTGGGGCTGCCCTTCCTGCGGCTCGGCCTCATCGGGCCGCTCCGAACCCGTTTGTCCCTGCGGCTGCCCTTCCTGCGGCTGCCCTTCGGCTTGGGGCGACTCGAAGCCGCTCTCGTTGCCGGGTAGGGGTTGCTGGGTCCCGTCGTCCGGGGGACGGCTTCCTGACCGGACGGCGCATCGGGAGCTTCCCCGGCGGGATCTCCCCACTGCCCGTTGCGCCAGGATCGTACTGTCCCTGGCCACCGCTGTCGTTGTCGCCACCGTCGCGACGGGCGTCGGGGGTCTCCTCCTGGCCGCCTATGAGGTCCTCCGGATCCGTCCTGGAGGGGTCGGGGGCGGAGTATTGGTCCTCGGGTGCCGTCCCTCCGTCGGACGGGGGCGCGTCGGGATAGTCCGCCTCCGGCTGCTGGTACTGCGGGTCGGCGGGGTACCCGCTCTGGCCCTGGGCGGGAGGTTGCTCCTCCGGCTCGCCGGACTCCTCGAGGGGAGGGGAGCTCGCCTGCTCGGGCGGCGCGGAGGCCGGTTGCGGAGTCTGGCCAGGCTCCTGGCCAGCCGGCGTTGCGGGCTGCGAGGGAGGAGGCTCCTGCCCCGCGACTTCCGGTGAGGGGTCGTCCTGCGGAACCTCTTGGGGCTCCTGGGGCGCGGGCGGCGCTTCCTCGGGCACGGTGTAACCCAGCATCCCCTCCTCGGGCGTCTCGGCGGGAGGGGCGTCGTCGAGAGCTGGCTGAGCGCCCTCTTCTGGCGCCGTCTCCTGCGGCTGCGGCTGGCCGGTTTTCGTCTCCGACGGCGTCGCCGGGGACTCGGCCGGCGGCGCGGAGGCGTAGAGGCCGCCGTCGTCGGCGTCCGGGTCCGGAGCGGCGGGCGGCTGCTCCGGGGCTTCCGTCTCGGCAGGCGGCGATGCGGGCTCGGGCTCCGCCGCGGGCTCCGCTCCCGGAAGCCCGAGGTTGCCGAGGCCCGCCGGCTCGTCGGGGCTTTCTTCCGTGGGCTGGGGCTGTAGGGCCTGCGGCGATGGCTTCTGGGAGACGCCCGTTTGGGGCTCCTCCTGCGCATGAGCAGGTCCGGTCGGCGGCGTCGGTGCGGCGGAGGGCGAGGCCGAGGAAAATTGGGGCTCCGTCTGCGCGATCTCCCCGTCCGGGGCGGCGGGAGCTGCCGGTTCCTCTTGTCCCTCGGAGGGTCGGTCCTTCGGCGCCAGCTTCGAGGCCTCCGGTGCGCCCTGGGCCGGGAACTCCTTCCCGGACGCCTTCTCCCCGTAGGCGAGGGCGAGCTCCCGGCCCTCGGTACCGGCCTGTGCGATCTCCTCCTGGTTCACGACGGCCATCCCCGCGTCGTCGTCCAGAAGCCGACCGAAGATCTCGCGGTTACGCTCCCTGGTAGCATCCTCGCTCGCCGGGTCCCGGGAGACCAGCGTCTCCGCGCTCCCCGCGAGGGCTTCTCGGTCCAAGGCCACCTTGCCGGCATCGGTCAACTGCTCGTCGGTGAGCTCGGGGACCGCGACGCGCAGGCGCGTCGCCTGATACTGAGCGATCGCCGGCTGCGCGACGACGGCGGGGGCCAGTACGGCGACCGCCAGCACAGCAAGCGCCCGTCGCGCCTGCGCGGAGCCCGCGGCCCACTGGCCGCACAGGACCCTGTTACGGGTCAAGACGTGGCGGAACCTGATCAGCCGCTTCTTCTTTCCTTTAGACACCTTGAGTCGATCCTTTTTCGAGAGATTCCGGGTAACGCTTTTCGATGCGGCGGACCGCGACGCGCTCGATAAGGAACGCGCGCCACCACTGGCCGCTTTGGATCAGGGGAGCGCACCGCTCCACGCCCCGCCGGTCGTAGCGCTCGTAGACCTCGTGAGCGGCGGGCCCGAGGGCGGAGATCCCGCCCAGGAGCGCCCGGTCCCGAGCGAAATCCGCAAGCAAGCCGTCCCCGTCCGGGTGGCCCTTGGGGGCCTCGCGGCGCAGGACCTCCAGCAGGAGGACCTCGTAGCGGTCCTCGTCGAGGCCCAGAGCCCTCGCGGCCGCGCGGGCCAGGGGACAGTCGGCGGGCACCAAGGGCAGCCCCTCGGCGGGATGGTCGTCAAATCGTCCCTCCTGTGTGACGCCGACGAGATCAGCACCGCTACTCCGCCTCCCCGGAGGGGTTGGGGGACGCCAGCCGATAAGGGCCGTAACCGGCGCGTCGGACTTCGCCTTGAAGCCGACCTTGTAGGCCTTTTCGGCCGATGATCCTGCGGGGTGCTCTTCGTAGAGGCGCACGATCTCGTCGGGCTCGTCGTTGGGGTTGTCCTTGACAACCTCGTCCCGGAAGTCGCCTTCGAGGACGAGTTGGTCCTCCTCGAAGACGTGGTAGACGCCGGTGTTGTAGGACTTGCCGCCGATGGTGGTCCGCTGCTGGGTGACGTAGAGGATCGGCTGGCCGGGCTCGGCCCGGCCGAAGTTGCCGGGGGTCACGGAGCCGTCGTTGGGGAGCTCGACCGAGCGCACCTCCTCGTAGGCGGTCGGCCCCTCGAGGGTGGTCCTCTTGCCTTCCTCGCTGTCTTCGATCTTGCCGCCCCAGGCGAGCGGCTTGCCGTCGATCTCGCCGGCGTCGATAAAGTACTCCCCGCCGCTCCCCTTCTCGATCAGCACGATCCCCGTGTCCGTCACGGGTAGGTCGGCCGTGTTGGACGGGGCCGAGGACCCCGCGGCGGCCGGATCCCTCTGGGTTGGGGTCTGCTGCGCCGCGGGCGTCTCCTGGACGGCCGTTCGGGCCTCCTCCCCGCCGCCGGAGATAATGCGGTAACCGACGAAGGCCAGCACGATCACGAACAGGGCGACCGGGAAGTACCAGTAGCGGGAGAGGGTGAGCACGAGCGCGTCGAACGGGCCCTTGGGGGACTCGGTTCTCTGTTCCTCGTCTTCGTCGCCCGCAGAGCGGGGGCGCGGGTAGCCGCGGGAGGCGGCCTGCGCGCGGGTGTCGTGGACGGCTTCTGGACGGCGCAGGTCTTCCATTTCGTCCATCAGGGGATCGTCGGAGAAGTCGGTAGTGGGGTCGTCTTCGTCGGCGAGCGGATCGCCCTCGTCGACGTCGTTATCGTCGTCGTACGCGAGGTCGTCGTAGTGCTGCGTGGGCTCTTCCGTCCCTTCGGGCCCCTGCTCGTCGTAGGAGCGGTCCGGGGGCTCGGCCAGCGGGCCCTCCACGCCCGGGGAGCTCAACCCGCCGCCCTGCCAGTCGTTGCTTGAATCGCTCATCGCGTTCTCTGAACCTCCTCGTGTTCTTGTTGGGCGTTAAGGAGCTCGCGGAGCAGGGGGGTAAGGGCCTGCCCGACCCGGTCGTCCTTGAGGGCGGCGAACCCGCCTTTCACCTCGGCCTCGTAGGCGGAGAGATTGTCCGGCGGGAGGGGATAGGCCCGGTGGCCCGAGAAAGCTTCGTCCTCGGTGGGGAGCCCGCCGATCGGGGCGAGCAGGGTCCCGTTCGTGCCGCGTAGATCCTCGGTGGTGGTGACTATGTCGGAGAGGACGCGCGGCTCGGCCGCGGTGGCGACCACCCGGTCCGCCAAGAGCAGCCAGCGCTGGGCGTACCCCGAGCCGGCGCAGGGGACCACGATCAGGTCGAACACGTTGCGCAGGATCGCGGCGAGGCCCGCGGCGGGGACGTGCGGGTTCGAGACCATGCGCATCACCCGCAGGCTCGATGCGGGGTCGTTAGCCATGTACGCGTCGAGGTCGAGGTCCTCGCCGCCGACGGTCAGGTCGTCCGGAGGGAGGGCAACCTTCGGGGGGAGCAGCCTGTCGAACACGCGCTCCGTGACGTCGCCGTCGGCGTCCACGAAGAGCACCCGGGCGTCGCTCTCCTTGCCGAGCGTGGCGAGCATCCCCGCCAGGTTGTAGGCGACCGGGCCGCAGGTCGGCCCGACCACGGCGAAGATCCTGGCGGGGTGACGGCGCCCGCGAGGCAGCGACAGGGAGCCCGCGCGGGCCTCTTCCGGACGACGACGTCGTACGTCCGGGGCGCGGCCGGAGGGCGCGCCCCTCTCGGGGGCCGGGCCACCTTTAGGCGCCTGGGCCGTGTCGTGGGCCACGGGACGTGCCGCGGGCTCCTGGGAAGGGATCCGAATGGGCCGCGTCCGAGCCTCCGAGGGGGCTTGGCCTGTGGCGGGAGGGGCCTCCCGCCGTGGCGCGGCCCGCTCCGGCGCGGCCCGGCGGGGCGTTGTCCGGTCCTCGGAACGGGCGGACAGCGCGATCTGGCTCTTGCGGGCGGCCTTTCCACGGGAGGCGCCGTCGCCTTCTACCGACGGCTTCGGCCGCGCGTCGGGCTTACGGCTTTGGGCGGCGGGGAGGGCCTGCCTTTTCTTCATCTCGAGCTCGCGGCGCTTCCTTGCCTCCATCCGCTTCTGCTCGTAGTGGGGTTCGAGCTCGGGATCGGTGTTGAACAGCATCATCTCGAAGTCCGAGCAAAGGACGTAGACGGGGATCCTGTGGTCCTCGACGACGAGTAGGCCCTCGCCCTTCGCGAACGTGGACAACTTCTCCCTCTGCTCTTCCGACAGGCCGTAGTACTCGGTAAGGGCCTCGGCGGTCTTCTGACCCTGCTGGAGGATCAGGTGGGTTGCGGAGAGCTCCAGGATGGCCTGACCGTGTTCCGAGGTCGTAAACTCGATTACGTTCTGGGTTATGGCGACCATGCCGTTGTTGCGGGCACGGCCCGAGCGCCACATCTCCTCGCAGAACTCCGCCCCCATGGGGTCGCGAAGCACGGACCAGAACTCGTCCACAAAGCAGTTGGAGGGCTCGTTCCAGTCCGAGAGGCGCCCGTTGAGAAAGTCCAACACCGCGAACATGACGGCGCCTTTCGCCCGGCCTTTCTTCACGCCGGCGAGCTGGAGAACGAGGAACTTGTTGTCCAGATCGACGTTCGTCTGGGCGTCGAAGACCGTTCTGTAGGGTCCGGACGACCACGGCTTGAGGCGGCGCCTCAGGCCCTCGTGCTCGGGGATGCCCTCCAGCTTGGCGTAGAATTCCGGGAAGATCGGCGGGGTGAGGGAGTGGGTGGCGGGATCGCGGGTGATGCCCTTGTCGGCGTAGACGTCGACGAGGATGTCCTGGACGTAGCCCTCCTCGTCCGGGTCGAGGCCTTCGCCGCCGGCCTTGAGGCCGACGAGCTTGATCAGGGCCGCTATCTTCCCGTCGAAGGCCGCGGCCCGCGCCTTCTGGCGGGCCTTCTCCGGGTCGCGCCCGGTGTCCGAGCTCGCCACGAGGCGGAGGTCCAGGTAGTTGTCCCTGAGATCGAACGGGTTGAACTTGTGGTCGGTACCGACGCCGAAGACGAGGTAGGCGCCGTTCATCGCCTGCGCCACCCGGTCGTACTTCGAATCTCCGACCGGGTCTACGATGACGATCCGATGGCCCTGCAGCCTCAGGCGCGTGGCCTCGGCTTTTATGGTCTGGGACTTGCCGGCGCCGGAGGTCGCCATGACGACCCCGTTGTAGTTTTTGAGCTTGCGGTTGTTGAGGATCACGGGGGCGCCCTCGTCCGGGTTGATGCCGTAGACGATGCCGCGCTCGTGGTTGAGCTGGTAGTTGCCGAACGTGAACAGGGCGGCGAGGGGGTAGGTGAGCATGCCGTGCTCGGCGTAGCGCGGGCTCAGAAAGCTCGAGCCGGTGGGGAGACCCGAGAGGAAGCCCTCCCACGCCTCCTCCCGGGCGAGCATGGCGGTGATCCGATGCCCCCGGAGGGTGCTGCGGACCTTCTCGCACAAGGTGAAGAGCTCCGCCTTGGAGTTGGCCTCGCAGTGGATGGTGAGGGTCAGGTCGACGAGCCCCTGCTTGCCGGTCTGCAACTCGTCCATGCCCTCGCCGACGGATTCCATGGAGATTTTGCGCTGGTTGTCGACGACGACGTTGCCGTTGGCGGCGGTCTCGCTTGAAGCGGACAGCTTGGCGAAGTGGGTGCCGATCCTGTTGACCGCCTCCTCCTGGGAAACGGGCCTTACGTTCTTGACGACCTTGATTCGGCCCGGAAGCCTCAAGAGCGCCTGCATGGCGCCGAACGTGAGCTTGTCGGGGTACTCGGCCACGAACATCGTCGCGTGGTAACGCGGCCCGACGCGCAGGTAGTCCGGGTGGATCCTGACCGCGTCCGGCGCGATCTGATTGACGATGAGGTTGCCGATCCCGACCGCCGGCGGGGCGACCCGCCGGTGCTCTTCCATCGCCCTGACGACACCAGTAAGCCGCTTGGGGGAGAGCTTCTCGTAGGGGCCGTGGTAGAGGGTGACGGGCTCGTAGAGCCTGACCTGGGCCCCGGACTTTTTCGGGTCCTCGCCGGTGGTCTGGCCCATGAGGAACTCCAGGAGACGGAGGTCCTTGAGGGGCTGCAAGCGGGCGCCCACGTTGCGCATGCCGTCCTGGAAGATCTCGGCGCGGGCGCTAAGGACCCCGTAGGCCTCCTCCGCTTCCTCCTGGAGCTCGGCGGCGTTCTTCGGGCTGGCGCGCTCGACCCGCCAGAACGCCCACCACGGACGCGTCTCCTGGCTCCCCGCCCCCGGCGGTTTGTACGGAAGGACGACGTAGGCCTGGCGCTCGAAGACCTCGTGCTTCTTGACGACCGTCGTTAGGTACGAGGCGTGCTGGCGGGAGAAGTTGTCCAAGCGCCTCCCCGCGGTTCGCGCCTCGCGCGCCGCGGTCTCCCTGAAGAGACGGATGTACGGGGAGAGATCGCCGGGCTCTGCCTGCGTGATCTCGGTGAAGGGGAAATCCACCCTGTTGTAGAGCCTGACCATCCCCGCCCACGCGCGCGTCTGCTCGGTCGGCGAGCTCAAGGACAGCCTGACCGGGTCGACCTCGAGGACGGTGACGTAGGTGCCGTCCTTGCAGCGGATCATGTCCCAGACGATCCGCTCGTGCGGGATCCTCTCCTGGATCGAGTCGCGGAGGGACGGCTTGCCCCCGGGCTCCTGCTTGCGCCACTTCAAGGTGTCCATGGCGAAGAAGCGCACCAGCCTCTTCCAGGCCCAGAAGTCCAGGTACCGGCCCTCGTGTTTCTTGAAGGCCGCCACGACGGCGACCGCCATGATGGGGACGCAGAGGGCGAGCACCCGCAACACGGAGAGCTCGACGAACCTGCCGAGCTGCACGCAAATGCCCCAGCACAGGAAGACCGCGACGGAGATCACGACAACCTGGCGCATGTCGACGGCGATGCCGAGGTACGGGATCTTCGCGATCTTTTGGTCCTGCGACGGACTCTTGAGTACCGGAAAGCTCAGGTTGCTCGGCTGCATGGCTCCTTCCCCTGTCTACGGCGTCCCGTGGGCGCCGCCGGGGCTTGTAAAGCCGCCGGCGGCGCGTGGTTTGCCTTAGCCGCCTACGAAGCTCGCGGCGGCGGCGAGGATGCCGCCGGCAAGGGCGACGATGAGGAATCCGCCGATGGTTAACCCGACGACGCGCTGGCCCTTCTGCTGGCGTTCCCTGTTGGCCCCGGCCGTCATCATCAGGCCGCCGCCCCACAGGATGCCGCCCGCGGCGACGCTCCCCGCGAGCCCGATCCCCCACAGAACGGCGTTGTCGATGGTGCCCTTTATCTGTTCCGGGCTGCCGCCTAGGGGACCGGTATCGATCTGCGCCAGGGCCGGGTTGGCGCCGAGAAGCGCGGCCGCGGTCAAGAGCAGGACCGCCGCCAGGAACGGGAAAAAGAGGCGCGGGGCGCGCGCGGCCAGGCTCGTGCCCGAGTTGAGCGGGCGTAGGGACCGGAACTTCCGCGCCGCACGCCCATGGTTTTTGTTCACCGTCGTTTCTCCTTCGGTTCGGTTTGCGTCAAGGTGGCGTCGAGGGACCGGTTCGGCCCCCGTCTGGCCCATCGTCGCCGCGCGGGGTAGGCGGCCGGGTTTGGGGGTCGTGCGCGCTTCGCGTCCTCCTTTCGTGGGGGTCACCCTCGGCGTCATCGCGCGGCTCCCCCAGGGCGTGACCCAACGGGCTCGTTCGGGGCGGGGGGGTTCGCGGAGGCGGGTTCGGGGACCGGGAGCGCTTCGACCACCATCGGGTCGAGGAGGTTACCGTCCGTGGCCGTCTGGAGGTGCCAGCGTGAGCGCGGGAGCTTCTTGATCTCGTCGATGGACCTGCGCGGCCTCAGCACGGTTCGGGTGCCCACCGAGTAGCTCCCGTGGCCCCCGTAACCCTTCGTGTGGCGGACGTCCTCGACCTCGACCTCGGTGGAGCCGATGATCTTCTGGGCTATCTTGGCGTCCTTGTCGCCGAGGCGGCCGGAGAAGAACTTGTGGGTGGCGTTGTTCTCGAGGACGTCCTGGAGGGGTTCGGAGAGCTGGGAGAAGCCCTGGTAGGCGACGTGCACGGCGACGCCGTACTTGCCGATGCCGGTGATCCAGCGTTCGAAGCGCTGGGCGGCGCGGCTGTTGGCGCGCCCGAGGATGAGCTGCATCTCGTCGAGGTACAAGCAGACGGGATGGCGCACCTTGCGCTTCTCGAGGTCCTGCATCACGCGCATGAGGAACCAGGTAGCGAGCGTCATCGAGGGGACGTCGCCCACGTCGGCGGCGGGGATGTCGCAGAGGATCAGCCCGCCCCTGTGGCTGGCCGCCCCGACGTCGATCTTGGCTTCTTCGGGCCCGGCGTGAGGACGTGCTCTATGACGTCCCGTCCGAGCATGTCGTCCAGCACGTTGTAGAGGCCGGCGGTCCTGTCCTCGCGGTCCTTCGGGTCAGGCGCAGGTACTTGTTTTCGAGCCAGCCGCGCGTCCTTTCGTCCAGGGTCTCCAGCTCGGCGGAGAAGGAGCCGCCCCATTCGCCTGGACGTGCAGGTCCTCCATGAGCCGCTCGTCGCTCTCGAGCCAGCGCCAGATGATCGCAAGGTCGGGCTCCACGCCGTTGGCCCTGGCGTAGGCGTGGGCCGCGAGGACCAGCTTGCGCAGGATCACGGTGTTGGTCTTCTCGTAGTAGACGTTGTTGGACGCGGAGATCGCCTCGAGCGTGGCCGTGGCCTGCTCCGCGAGGTCGGACGGCGTCGAGCCCGCGCCCACAAGGGGTTCCACTTCTCGGTGGCCGGATCGGCGGGTTGAGGTAGTGCACCGCCCCCCGAGTGCGTCGGCGAGCGCCAGCGCCCTGGACCCCAGGTCGCCCCCCGTCTGGATCACTATCACCGTGTGGTGGTGTCTGAGGTCCTGCTCGATCCACGGCAGGATCAGGCTGGTCTTTCCCTGCCTGGTCGGCGCAACGATCTGCACGTGCATGCACCGGTCCGCGAACGAGAGCGAGACCAAGGGCTTGGCCGCCCGGGTGACCCGTCCGCCGTCCACACGCCTTCCCACCGCTATGACGCCCGGGCGCCTGTCGAGCTTGTGCCCCAAGCCGTTCAAGGCCCGCGCGCCGTGCGCGAGGGCCAGGTTGGTCCCTATGGTGCCCGCGGCCAGCGTCCCCAGGATCGCGGCCGCCCCGATCCCTATATACAGAGGATCGGTGGCGTAAGGGAGGAGCTCAGGGAGGGTCTCGCGTCCCCACTCGACGAGCTCCTTCATCGGCTCCTCCAGGGGATTAACCGGGGCGAGCGCAGGGGCGTCGGGGAGCCCGGGAGCAGACGCGCCTGCGCCCCCGCCCCTCACGACGTCGTCCCCAGTCGGGAAAGGCGCTCAGGGGCGGGATCGTTCTCGTACGGGGAGCCGAGCACCTCGCGTCCGCAATCCGAGATCGCGAAGGCCAACGTGCTCTGCCCCGTCCGCCCCTCCTCGACCGTCGCCAGACCGGCGTCCGTCAACCTCCGGAGGGCCCTGAGGAGCACCACGTCGGGCAGGCCCGTGACGTCGCGCAGCGCCAGAAAGGTAGCGCGGCTCACGGGGGCCAGGGCGTCGAGGACCGTGAGGAGGGCGAGGGACCGGTCGTGTTCCCCGGGGGGCAAGGCCTCCGCCTCGGGCGGCGTAGTCGGGGCCGGGAAGACCGGCTCGGCGTCCGGGACGCCGGCCGGATGGTGGGTGAGGGTTTCATGGCGACCGAACGTCCGGAGGATCGCCTCGAGCACGCTAAGGAGCATCCTCGGCCTCCTCGGGGTCGAACGGCGGCGGAGCCGGGCGGGAGGGGCGTGATGCCGACCTCCGTCGCCCCGGACTCGACGCGAGAGCGCGCGGGTCTCGTGAAAGGAGGGGGTTGCTCCGTGGGTCGGAGCGGACCCCGCGCGGAACTCGTTGAGTTGGGCCGCACCGGTCCCTCCATAAGGAACGCGGCGGGGCTGAAGTGGTCGCGCACCCCGACGGGGCGACGGTGCGCGCCGTGCGTTGGGGCCGGCTCAAGGAGCATCGGTCCCCGGGCTGGCGGAGGAGGAAGAACGCGCCCGTGGCGGGCACGGCGTGCATGGCTCGTCGGGACGCGGGATGCTAGTATGCGGGTTCGTCAAGGCCGGGGCCCCTTCATCTCTGAGCGGTGGTCTGTAGGTCTTGGTTGGGGCCGGTCCGCCCTTAGTCGGCGAAAACTAGGAGGACGGACCGGCCGTCTTCTACTCTTTCACTTCGGTTACCCGCGGCCTATGGCGTCACCCCCCTTCCAGGCGTCGTTTCGGCTCACGCGGCCCATTGTCCGGGAGGGCGAATCGTTGATCTATGGGCAATCGTGCTAAATCCGTTGCCCAAAAAACGTAGGCAATTGCCTATGGGTTGCCCATAAAACGGCCGAAATTGCCCAAAAATTACCCAGAACCGGCGGTTTGAGGATGGCGCGCGGTGGGAACGCGGCGCGGGGTGATCATCGATGCATGCGTGCGTTCTCCGGCCGGGGAACGCGCAGCCCGATGCTGCGACGGGGGGAGGGGCTCTACGGCTCGCGCGAACGGCGCAACAGGTCCGCGCGCACGTCCTCGTTTCGCTCCTCGGCGAAGGCGTCGAGGATCTCCCGCTCGCGCCTGGTGAGCTTCTTGGGCACGACCACCCGCGCTTGTGCGACCAGGTCGCCATAGCCCCCGCCCCTTGCTTTGGGGGGCCTGCGCCGCGCACCCTGAGGCGCCGGCCGTCGTGGGTGCCGGCCGGTAGCTTGAGCTTCACCATCCCCCGGCGGGCTTCGGAACCTCGACCTCTGCCCGGTAGCGGCTTCGACGAAGCTGACCGGCAGCTCGAAGTGGAAGTCTTCCCCCGACGCTCGAAGACGGCGTGTTTGGCCACCTGCGTGACAACGAACAGGTCCCCGGCGGGCCGCCGTTTCTTCCCGCGCTGCCGCGGCCGGGGACCCGAACCTTCATCCCGTCCTTGGCACCGGCGGGTATCCTCACCGTGACCTGGCGGCTGGTCTGCACGCGCCCGGCCCTCGGCACGTCGGGCACGCTGCCCCGCTGCCGTCGCCGTTCCCCCGCACGCCTGGCACGTCTCATCGAGCGGCACGGCGACGCGCGCCGTGACGTCCTCCAAGACCTCCTTGAACCCGAGGGCGACGCGCACCGTCAGGTCCTCGCCCCGGACGGGGGCGGCGGTTCGTTGCGGGCACCGAACGCATGGTCGAAGTCAAGGAGATCGGCGAGGTCGGAGTAGGGCGCCCCCATGCCGTTGGGAGCGGGCCGGGGTAGCCGAGCAGGCCGTCGTCGTAATCGCGACGCTTTTGGGGTCGGAGAGGATCGAGTAGGCGTGCTGGACCTCTTTGAAGCGCTCCTCGGCCCGCGGGTCCTCGAGGTTGGCGTCCGGGTGGTACTCCCGGGCGAGCCGGCGGTAGGAGCGGCGGATCTCGTCTTGCAACGCTCCCCTAGAGAGCCCGAGCACCCCGTACAGGTCCGTTGTCGCCATACCTAGAACCTTAGCCAAGCGCCGCCCGTAACGCTACCTTGCGCGGCCGCTACGGGTGGAGAATTCTGGGCGGTGCATCCCCCGCACCCGGCGCCCGTTTGCGCCGCGGCGTGTGGGGACAGGCTGCGGTCGGAGCCGGGGCGTCCTCCGAAGGCGAGGGGTCGCGGCGGGATCAGGCGGGGTCGTCGGGGTGCGCTATGCCGAGGGAGAGGGCCTTCTCGACCGTATCGTTGTAGGAACGCGTGCCGAACTTGGCGTTGAGGCTCGCGACCTGGTTGCGAACGGTGCTGGTGGAGCGGCTGAGGACCTGAGCGACCTCTCGAGGGGTCATGCCCGCGGCTAGACGGTCGAGGACTTGCTGTTCCGCGAGCGTGGGCCGGGGCAGGGGCGGGGGCCGGAGCGACCGCTCCCACGGGCCTGAAGGTGGGCGAGCGTACGGTCTGCGCCGGCGAGGCGCGCCGCGACCGCGCGGGCCAGGTCCTTCGCCAACTCTTCGTCCTCGGGGTAAAGCGTCGGTCGCTCGTGGTGCTGTAGAAGCCGATCGCCCCACGCGGCCATGTTCGGCTTCGAGGGGGACGCCTATGTAGGAGCGCACCTGTATCTGCCTGAAGATCGCCAAGGCCTGGTTGTCGCGGGCGGCGGCGCGGCGGATTCCGTCGTCTATCTCCTTTAGGCGACAGGGCTTGCCGGTCGCAAGGAGTTTCGGGGTGCCGTAGGAGGAGCCGTAATCCAGCGGGAACTCGCGGAGCATGCTCTCCGCCCACTCGTCGGCGGTCGGCCGAGCGTCGGCGTGCTCGACGGCGACGCGAACGATGGTTTGTTTGGCGTCGGAGGGGACGAGGTCCACGAAGCACCAATCGGCGATGTCGGGAACGGCATGGCGGGCGATGCTCTTGAGCGCCGCCCGCGTGGTGATCGCGACGGCCGCCGCTTGGCAGGCCTCGGCGGAGTAGCCGAGCCGGTACTCCGCCGCGCGCCGTGCCCGTTTCTCGCGTTCGGCGCGGCTGCTTCCCTCGCGCAGCCGCATCTGCTGCTCGGCGTCGCGCCGGACGAACGCGGCGGCCAGGTCTGCGGCCTTTTCCATGAAGAGGATTTCGTCGGCGGAGTAATCGCGGCTTCTGAGGTCGTGGACCGCCAGGACCCCCCAGGAGGAGGTTCCCTCGTCCGTCCCGCCGATGGCGGTGGTGATGCCGCTCTTGATGCCGTGATCGCGCAGGTAGTCGTTGGGGAAGCGGTTCTCGAAGACGTAGTTCGTGGAGAGGGTCTCGCCGGTTCGCACGGCCCACCCTGCGTGCGTGCCGTGGCCCAGAGGGCTCTCGTCATCGAACGCAAGAGGGAAGTTGTGTCGGGCTCGTGAGACGAAACCGCCGGGGACGAGCTCCAGAACCTCGGCGCTACGCGCCCCCATAGCCTCGGCGACGCGCACCGCCAGGGTCTTGAGAAAATCTGGTAGCGGCCCGACGAACCTCGCGAGGCTATCTAGGGCGTCGCACAGAGCGGGCGGGAGTTGGGGCTGGCGGCGTATGCTTGTTACCGCGCTCGGACCCGGCCGTCGGCCATTCTCTGGCAATACCTTTTGAGTTCGGTTAGGGTCTCGTTGATGCCGCAAGGGCTTCCTCCTCGTTGCGTCTCCGGGCGGTCCTTCTGGTTCGCACACCAGAGCTTGGGCCGCCCGGCCCCTCTTCAATGGCTAAGAGATCACTCGTGTTCCTCGTCTCGTGCTTGACTGAGCGGGCAACCGCGGGAACTCTTGCAAGCTCTCCGAATCTTGCGCCGAGGACAAGAGAGCCGACTGGCCCTCGAACAGGCATGCTTCGACCCTCCGATGCGCCGATCTCGCCATGACCGCGGGTTGCGTGTTCTGGTACCCCATCCAAAAACCACCCTCCTCGCCCTGTGCTCGGGTCTATAAAGAATAAAATAAACTCAATCTGTAATGAAATCAAATTTGTTACACGGGGGTGATTGGCTGAATGTTTGTGGGGCTCGGCGTTTTCGTGACGGGTTCAGAGCGTGACAGGATCGTCGTCCTGCGCCTTGGCTCTGCGAAGCGCCGTCACCACCGACGGGTCCAGACCGGGGAGTACCTCCTCGTCGAGGAGATCAAGGTCTGCTGCTGCGGCGTAACCGAGTTGAGCCCACTTCGGCTGGCGAGCGGCGTCGTGGCCCGCCCGACCTCTTTGGAGGGCGTGCGCGGCTGGCCGTAGCGCCGTAGGCAGGGGATCTGACGCCAAGGTTGCTCGTTCGGGGAGCTTCGTGGGAGCTCGTTCATCAGGGTGGTGTAGAGTCGATCGCAGTCGAGCAGAGCCTCCGGTCCGTACTCGTTGGCCTGCTTGGAGTTGGCGACGACGAGCTCGAACACCTTCTCCGCGCGAGCTTCCTCGCTTGGGCTGAGGCGCAGGACGGGATCCCTGGCGGCGCGTCTGATGTGGTCGAGGGTTGCGCGCCAATAAGCTCCCCTCTCTGCCCCAATTGCAGGCGCAGGTTGTCCCTGATGTCCCTTAGGCGGCGAAGGAAGCGTTTGTGGTCGTCCAGGCCTTGATCGGTGGGGCTGTGCTGGTGAGGCGAGACGATACCCAAGGTCCAGAACACGCCGATAGCGCAGAATAGGGCGTTCTCTGTTGATACTTGCCACGGGGCAAGCAAATGCAACGTGTGGTTTGCGGCGAACGATTGCAGGTAGGCCCACGCCAGCTGGTCGGCCGCCACAAAGAAGAGGCCTAAGTGACCGAGGACGAAGTAAGCCAGCCGTCGCCTGTAGGGCGGGTCGGCTCCTTCGGCCCGGGCAAGCAGGTAGCTTCGCAGGACCACCGCGGCCATGAGACCGGCGTAAAGCAGGCAGGGCACCACCAGCAGCGCCCGGTAGGTGAACGCCTCCGGCGGCAGGTCGTGGAAGAGTCCCGTCATCGGGAAGGGGTGACTGTAGCCGAGTGCGAGGGCGGACACCCAGCATATCGGGAAGACCACCGCGGAGGATTTCAGTAGAAGCTCCAACAGCGGGTTGTTGGCCGCGACCGGGATCGATCTCGTCACGTCGAACGCCAGGTAGGTGAGCGCGCCCATGGTCCCTATCTCCTCCAGCATGTGCAGGGTGGGTTGCCAAGGCTTCAGGGGATCGTACAAGCCGGAGAAAACGAACACGGACACCGTCAGGAATACCCAAAGGCCCGTCAGGCCCGCGGCCCTGTACGGCCCATCCCACATGCTCCTGGCCCTGCGGTAAGTCCATGCACGTATCGCGACGAAAACGGCTAGGCCGGTCAGCGCCATGGCGACCTGGTTGGGCAGGTAGGGGCTGACGTTGAGTAAGCCTACGACGGGCGTCGACACCGAGCCGGGGAACCAGAACAAACGAGCAGCCTTTCTAGCGTTTCAAGAACAGCCTCTCTCGGAAGTAGGTGCGGGGGCCATAAGCGCCGAAGGTCCTCAGGTGCTCGGCCCACGAATCGGCGTCGGCCTCGCACCAGCGGAGCAGCCCCTCGCGTAGGGCCGCGCTGTGCTCGCAGGCCGCGAGATCGAAGGGCGGCCTACGGCTCGTGAATCGCTTCTCCGGCAGCCAGAATCGCACCCGGCCGCTTTGGTCCTCCTCCTTGGGCCGCAGCGGAAGGGGGTGCGCCGCCACGACGTGGGCCAGCTCGTGGTACATGACGTCCGCAAACTCCTCGCGATCGAGGTCCCGGGGAACCCAGATCTCGCCGCGGTGCGTGCCCTCGATGATGCGTATCGAACCACGTATGCCTTCCTGGAGCATCCGTCTGCACCAGAGCTGATCGTCGACGGTCACGACCTTGAGCTCGAGCCCAAGGCGGCTCTGAAGCACGTCGCGCAGATCCTCGGGCTCGTAGTACCGCCCGGCGAGTCCGAGCTTTTTAAGCGCCGGGAATACCTCTGCTTCCGTGAGCGGGGTCCGCGCGGGCCGCTCGGAATTGAACTGCTCGTCCAGGTAGTCGGCGACGTAGCGCACCATAGGCTCGGCGCTACCGCCGCCGCGTCCTTCGAGCCTTCCAAAGATCATCTCTTATCCGGTTCCTCGCGCCCGCGCAGCTGCTCCATGAGCACCATCACGATGTCCTTGTCCGAGTCGCGCAAGCCCAGGCTCTTGTGCAGCAGAGCGTAGTTTCTGTCGTCCTTGAGCGCCTCCGCGAGATCCGGGTTGAGTACCGGTCTTCTGCTCCCCCTGCCGAACCAGTAAGAGGGGTCTATGTCGAAGGCGTCCGAGAGCGCCAGAAGCTGTCCGCGTGTCGGGTTCTCGAGGTCGTCCCCGCGCATCCGGCGCACCTCGTCCTCCGAGAGCCTGCCCTGGGTGAGAGCGGAGATCTCGCGGTTGGTGTAGGGCTCGCCGGTCGTCTCGTTGCGCACCTCCTCGAAGAGCCGGTTGAGGAGACCAGCGAGGGAGGAAGAAACAGAGGTCTCGGGTTCTTCCTCGTTGCCCGGCGCTCCGGGAGGCGAATGCATAGACCGTTCCGGCTTTAGGTAAGTCCGCGCGTCTCGTTCCCAGTCCTCGGGCTCCTCTAGCCACAACTCGAACGGCGCGCCCATGACCTCGGCGATCTTCTTCAACTTCTGGACGCCGGGATTATCGATGCGACCCTTGCGTAGAGCCGTTACGTAGGAGCCCACCACGTACTCGTTGGTCGCCTCCTCGAAGTCCTTGCCCCTCCAAGCACGTCCGGACGGGTGCGGATACAGACGTAGCATCTTCTTGAAGCGCTCCGCGTAGTACCTGCCTTGGCCGCCCAAACCGTCCTCCCGATTCGGAGAAACCGACGCAAAGGCGCCGGTTCGTAGTCGTAGGGCGTCTGAGTCGTAAAACTCAGACCACAATTCCCTGCTTGCAGAATAGTACCCCTCCCCCTGCGAACGCACAATGCGTGCCCTGCCTCTGGTAGGCTTCCGCAGATGCGCGAGAGCGACGACAATCGGCCGCGCGCCGTGGTCGTGACCGGCTCGTCGAGCGGCATCGGGCGGGCCTGCGCCCTCGTGCTCGACCGTATGGGTTATGCGGTGTTCGCCGGGGTGCGAAAGGTGGAGGACGGAGGAAGCCTGGCGGCCGAGTCCTCTGGACGGTTGACGCCCATCGTCCTCGACGTGGAGGACGATGCTTCAATCCGATCGGCCGCGGAGACGGTGCGGTCGTCCCTGCCGCGGGGGACGGCGGTTTGGGGTCTGGTGAACAACGCGGGGATCTCGGTGACGGGGCCTTTGGAATTCCTGGACCTCGCCGATCTGCGCCGCCAGTTCGAGGTGAACGTCGTCGGCGCCCTGGCCGTTACGCAAAGGTTTTTGCCGCTGCTGAGGGAGGCGAGGGGCCGCATCATCAACGTGGGCTCCATTACGGGGCGGATCGCGGTTCCTTTCAGCGGGCCTTACTGCGCTTCAAAAGCTGCCCTCGCGGCGATGAACGACGCCCTCAGGGGCGAGCTCCAGCCCTTCGGCGTGCGGGTGGTGCTCGTGGAGCCCGGGAGCTTCGACACTCCGATATGGGAGAAGTATGCCTCACGCACGGATCAAGCCTCGCAGGACCTGTCCGAGGCCGCGCGGCGATTGTACGGCCCTTCCGTGAGGGCCTCTCTGGAGGTTGCGAGGCGCCGCGGCGCCTCGAGCCCATCGCCGGAGATCGTGGCCCGCGCCGTGGCGCGGGCGCTCTCTTCCAGGAGACCGAAGAGCCGCTACGTCGTGGGCGTGGACGCCAGGATCGGCGTGCTGCTCGAGAGGTGCGTTCCCGCCCGACTGCTCGATAAGGCCATGGCCCGCTACCTGCGGCTGCCGCGCCGAATGGGCGGACCCCGCGAGCAACGTTGACGTCGCGATTTGTGGGCGACCTAACGAAGGAGGGGTAGAGTTTGCGGGTGAGCATCGTCACCGGCGGATCCCGCGGCGACGTCCAGCCCTACGTGGCGCTCGGCAACGGGTTGGTCGGGGCGGGGCACGAGGTCAAGGTAGCGACCTACGCGCCGTTCGAGGGCTTCGTGAGGGATCGAGGGCTCGAGTATGCCCGTTTGAGCGGCGACCCGACGCGGATCGTTCGCACCCTCCAGGAGTGCGGGCGCGACCCGGTGTGCATAGCGCGCCGGTTTTTCAGCGAGCTCGCCCGGTTCGTCGAGGACAACGTCGGGGAGTGCATGGAAGCGTGTAGGGGGTCCGACGCCGTGATCTACACGCCAATCGGGTTTGTGGGCTCGTTCGTGGCCCAGAAGCTGGGGGTGCCCGCCGCGAGTGCCGTCCTACAACCGCTGATCCCGACGCGCGAGTTCCCGAGCGTCATCTGGCCGGAAGCCAAGGTCGTCTCCAACGATCGGCTGCGCGGGACCTACAACCGTCTCACCTTCTCCTTGACCGAGCAGGGCTTCTGGCAGCTGTTCCGGTTCCTGGTAAACGGTAGGGTTACGAGAAGACTGGGTCTTCCCCACCTACCGCCCCTCCCGACATACTTCCACAAACTGCGCCAGAGGAGGGAACTCGCGTTGTGCGGTTGGAGCCCTGCGGTGCTTCCCCCACCGCGCGACTGGGACCCCTGGGCGCGCGTGACCGGGTACTGGTTCCTCGATCGCTCCGAGGAATGGCGCCCCCCCGCGCACCTCGAAGACTTCCTGGAGAGCGGCGCCCCTCCCGTGTGCGTGGGGTTCGGCAGCATGAGTATCCGAGACCCGAGGATCACGCAAACGATCCTCTCCGCATTCCGGTCTGCGGGCTCGAGGGGCTGCTCGTAGGCGATTGGGTCGGCCTGGAAGGTGGCGACCTCCCCGACGACGTGCTCAAAATCGAGGAGGTGCCCCACGAATGGCTCTTCCCAAGGGTACGGGCGGTCGTCCATCATGGGGGGCGGGGACGACGGGCGCGGTCCTGAGGGCCGGCATCCCCTCGATCGTCGTACCGTTTCTAGTCGACCAACCCTTCTGGGGCCGAAGGATCGAGGCCCTGGGCGCGGGCACGGCCCCCATCCCCCGGAAACTTCTCTCCGCGGGGGCGCTGGCCGATGGTCTCCGACGTATCGACAGCGACGCGAGCATCCGGACTCGAGCCGCCGGTATCGGAGAACAAATCCGAGCGGAAGACGGGGTGCAACGCGCCGTTTCCCTGTTCGAGCGGTACGTCGTGCGCGGAAGGGAAGCAACCCTTTAACCCCAACGTAGCGTAACGTGCTCCCCGTCCCAACACTCATCTCGTCTTACGTAGCTAACCTTCCGTGCATCCGAGCGTGGTCACCGAATGTCTGTCCATGGGGCAGGAGTGAACTTCGGTTCCGAAATATATTGCAGCATTCGCTGATGTGATACAGTGCCCGGCTAGTAAGAAAAAGCGCACAAAACAGGGCGGCGGTGCGCCCCCGCCAAGGATCGCGCACACCGCCGCCGCCAGCCCCATCTTAGCACGGGCTGACGGCGCCCGGACCCACGCCGCTAGGGTTTTTGGAGGAGGTTCCTTGGCGGCGGTCTTCTTGTCGAAGGTGACTAAGTGATTTCTGGCGGCCCGTGGAGCGGGCCCTCAATCGGTAGTTTTGTGTTACGACCCTTTATGCCGTGTCGGCGGGGCACCTGGGTACAAGACCCCGCGACTCGGGAGGGACGGCGAGCAGGACGGCTACGTGTAGTAAACGAGCGGGCAGCGAGGATTGGCGCTGCTCGTTGGCGTGAGACCTTCCGGACGCGGTTGCGCGTCAATAGTGACCTCCCACGCAAGCTCGCCTCACGACGCACGGCACTTCGCGTAGAGAACTCGTGGCGAGAACAGCCGAATAGTGACCCCACACGCAAGGGAATGGTGACCTCTCCCGCAAGGTCAAGAGCCGAGCATCGAAGCGTTCCCGTCGAGCTTCTGGTCGAATACTCGGACCCCACACGTGAATTACCTGCAGATCGGCGTATTCACGCCGGACGCCGCAGGACGGGGGGTTGGCCACGAAGTGGCTGCGGCCAATACAGACCACCCACACAAGGAATAGTGACCCCTCGCGCAAGCAATAGTGACCCTACACGCAAGGGAATGGTGACCCTCTACGCAGGCAATAGTGACCCTCCTGCAAGGGAATAGTGACCTCCCACACAAGGAATAGTGACCCCTCGCGCAAGAGCTCCTCGAAAACCACCTGCAAAACGGCATATTTTTTGCCTTCTAATTGGGCGTCCCTGTTGTATGTATGTATGTTTAATGTTCCTGTTGTTTACAGGAAAGGGGGAGGAGGATGGGCCTAGAACGGGCGGGTGTGGCAGCGGAATCCCGAGAGCGCCAGCCGGAGATGGTAGCGCTGGAGCTCAACCTCGAAGAGTCGTACCTATTCTCTGGATCGCCCGACAGGATGGCAGCGAAGGTGCGCGAGTACACGCACGCGATCCAGCTTCCCAATGGGAGGCCTGGTAAGAGGACTTTGCGTTTCACGCCTTCGGCGGAGTACGGCGACCTGGACGCCTTTGATCGCGACGTGTACGTCGCGATGATCTTCCTGGTGCAGATGCACGGGGGGATGCCGGCCGATGGCAAGGTGTCCTTCAGCCTCTACGAGCTAGTGAAGATCCTCAACCTGCCTCACAAGGGGCAGAGCTTCCGGAAGGTGCGCGAGTCGATCCTCAGGCAAAACAAGCTCCAGATCGACGGGGAGATGTACTCGAAGGAGACTCGCAGCTACGAGAGCGAGCACTTCTCCGTGTGGCGAGTTCACTTCAAGGCGAATCTGGACAAGTACGGTAGGGCGAGCGAGCACCACACGGTCACGTTCGACGAGGTCATGGTGAGGAGCTACCAGGCTGGCTACATCAAGCAGCTCGACGCCAACTTCTACTTCTCCCTCGACAAGAAGCACGCGAGGCCTCTTTATGGGCGCATCGACGTGGGTCGAGAGGGCGGCCTTATGTGCGAGTTCTCCCTGTCGGACGTCAAGGAGGCGCTGTCCATGGCGGCCAGCTATAAGGCGCCGTCGCAGATCAAGAGGGCCCTCGGGCCTGCGCACGAGGAGTTGCTCCTCAAGGGGTTCTTAAAAGACGTGTCTTACCCCAGGATGGGGTGGTGCGCTACGAGGTGGCGAAGGAGTTCGAGGACCTTAGATCGCACTCTTCCGAGCGCCGGTGGAGCGTGGAGGAAAACGCGGCGATACGGGCGCTGATCCGGAGGGGGTTTGGGCCAACGTCGCCCATAATCTCGTGGAGGAGCAGGGGGCGGCGACCTGTATGTTCTACGTTGACGGTCTCCAGTATCAGGAGAACGTGCGCAACCCCGGCGCGTGGCTGAAGAAGTTTATCGGCGAGCAGCTGCCACTCCCCATCGAGCCCCCGCAGCGCAAACTCGAAGAAGCGGAGCTGGCGCCGAGCGCAGCGGCGTTCGACATACGCCCGGAGGCGCCCGAGCCGGTTGCGGATCCCCAGGCCGAGGAGCTTTGGGAAGAGGTCCTGGCGAGGTCCGCCGAGGAGATCGACGCGCCGTCCTGGCGGGTGTGGTTTGAAGGGACGGTACCCGTCGCGCTCGGCGATTTGTTGCTGACGATCAGCGTCCCCAACTCCTTCGCCGAGGAGTACATATCAGGCCGCTTCAAGGAGACCCTGGAAAACCACCTCCGGGACTTGCGCGGTGAAGGTTGGTCTATCCGCATCGTCGTGGTCGGTCGGGAATAGAGTCGGTGAGGAACCAGGCGTGTGGTCTTCTGGGGCTGTGCGGCGCTGAGTTCCTGTCAGTTCTTGCCGGGGCCACATGACCGTCGAACCCTTCGGACAGGTGGGCAACTACGGAGCGCGGCAGGAGAGTTACTGGCTGCCGTCACGAACCGAACGCCGCCTCAAGGCCTTCGCTGCGGTCCTGGCCAGCACCCACGCCCCGCTGCTTGCCCTGCTGGCCCACGGGGCCATCTCCTCGCTGGTGGGCTTCGCCTGCCGCCGACCTGCGGGTTCTGCCCTGGCGGTTACAGCGGGCGCCACGGTCCTCGGCAGCGCCGTCTCCCTGCGCGAGCTCCGCCGGCTCGATCGCGCGGTGCGTTACCTGGTAGAGATATCCAGCAAGGACCTCCTCACCGGCGTGTACAACCGCCGGGTGGGCGAGGAGAGGCTCGCTGGGGACCTCGCGCGTGCCGCCCGGGACGGCAGGAACATGCTGCTCGTCGCGCTGGACATCGATGGCCTCAAGGGGACGAACGACTCCTTGGGCCACGCCGCCGGCGACGCCGTAATCAAGCGTGCCGCGGACGCCCTCAAGCGCAACCTCCGCGAGGGCGACTGGGTCGCGCGCTGGGGCGGGGACGAGTTCGTCTTGGGGCTCTGGGACATCGCGGACCCCGAGACGGCGACGAAGGTGCTCGAGCGCGTCTCCCGTGAGCTCAAGGAGACGGCAGAGCCTCCCCCCCACTCCCCGGGCGTCGCCGCGGAGCTGCCGGGACCGCCGCGCCCGTCCTTCAGCGCCGGCGTCGTAGTGTGCAAGCCCGGGGACGCGCCCGATCGCTGCCTCGCCCGCGCCGACGAGCTGCTCTACCAAGCCAAGCGCCGGGGCCGCGCCTTCGCCGTTCGGGAAGCGGACCGTCGGGGCTCCCGGCGTGAGGGTCCGCTCCCGTGAGTGCCACATATCTACATAATACTTCAAGGTGTGATGTTCCTCTCCTCGTCCTTCTCCCCCACCTCGCCTCCTCCGTGTTCGGCCCTTCCTGGTTCCGTCCGGGTTCTCGCGGGAATTTTGTCTGGATTTGGTCCCCCGCTCATTTTTTTGTGTACGCTTTTGTTCCTTGTCTGTGCTTGTTCTCTTTTGGCCTTTTTCGGTGCGTCAGGCCGACCCTCCTTGGCAGCGACCCTCTATGTATTATCTGTACATACCAAGTCATCTCCGTATATCAGCGGAGGACTGTGCCACGTCTCGGAGGCCTCGTACGGACCGGACCTGACGATCCTGCTGCAGATGGCCGCGCGCATACACTACAGCGAACTCGCGGCGGGGCGGGTCCCGGAGGAACGCTTCTGTATTGGCATGAGGAGGTTTGCCGAAGCTCCCTCCCCCACCAGGGATGCCCCGATACAACGGACAAAAGTGTGTATGTATTATGAGGAATAAATACGATGGAAGACTCCGCGGTGGGGCTTTTGGTTTGGGCGGGCGTGGCGTTGGTAGTCTTCTCGCTCGCGGTGCGCTTCGCGGTGCGCCTTGTGGTCAAGCTCCTGATCCTTGGCGCATTGGCGCTTGTGGCCGTGGCGTGGTTCGCGGGGTCGGGATGACGACGGCAGGCCGGACCAGACCGGTATTCGGCGCTACACCCGCCGCTGTGTCGGTCGTCGGCTCTCAGCGTCCGGGGTGACGCTGTTTCGAGACCGGCGGGAGCGCAGCGAGCGGGCGAAGGCGGCTACCGAGGGCCCGGTGGGGAGACTGAAATAGACGTGAAAGAAAAAGTTCGGTCGGGGAAGGGCACGACGACCGCTCGCGGGGACGGGGACCGCCCCGGCGAGGGAACCTTCGACGCCTACCTCTCGCGCGTCGGACGGCGGCCCCTGTTGAGCCACGAGGAGGAGATCCGTCTCGGGCGGGCGGCGAGGTCGGGGTGCCGGCGCAGCCGGCACCTCATGGCCGAGAGCAACCTCCGCCTCGTCGTCGCGGTGGCGAAGAAGTTTCGAAACCGCGGGCTCCCCTTCGAGGACCTGATCCAGGAGGGCAATGTTGGACTCCTGAAGGCCGTCGACGAGTTCGACCCGGACATGGGCTTCCGCTTCTCCACCTACGCGACCTGGTGGATCCGCCAGGCGGTGCAGCGGTCCGTCGCCGACAAGGGCCGCGCCATAAGGTTGCCCGTCTACCTCACCGAGCGGGTGAAGAAGCTTCACGCAGCGCGCACGGAGCTCATCTCCCGCACGGGCCGCAAGCCGGAGCCCTCGGAACTGGCCGGGCACCTCGGGATGGACCTCGAGGACGTCGAGGACACCCTTGCCCTCCCCACCGAACCCACGAGCCTCGACGCCCCGGTGGGCGCCGAAGACGGAACGCGCGGCGGGACGACCGTGGTGCAGATGCTCGCCGACCGGGCCGACGAGGTACCGATCCCGGAGGTTACGGGGGAGTTCCGAACGTCCGCTGGCAGATCGAGGCGGCCCTCCTCGGCATGGAGGACGAGCGGCTCAGGCTCGTCCTGGTCCTGCGCTACGGCCTCGACGGGCGCGACCCCAGGAAGCTTCAGGAGGTCGCGCAGGAGATCGGCACGACCCGTGAGTATGTCCGTCGTCTGCAACGCAAGGGCCACGACCTCCTCAGGCGCGAATCGGGCCACCTAGCCCGCCTTCTCGAAGATGTTTCTTGACCCATAAACTCTCGCGGAGGTCACGTCCAAGGAGAGCGTCGTGCAGGGCCTCGAAGGCGAGTGCCCCCGCTCCGTGCTCCGCGACGCCTTCCCCTCCCCACCGAGAGCGTTGTCCTCGATCGCCGATATGGCCTCGACGGCCGAACCCCCGCCGACTCACAGCCGCGTCTATGCCGCGGCGTCCTCGGCCCTCCCTTTCCTGCGCCTACCATCACTAAACGTCCATTTCCCTGCTTTTATAGTATCTATGGTTAAGGCCCGTACTGTGCGACCTCCTCCAAACGGCGCAGACCGTTAGCGCACACCGCTCTCCTTGCAGCTACTGCCTGGGCATACGGTTTGTCACTAGCCGAGACGGTCCCCGCTCACCTCTCGTCGAGGCGCTCGCGCAACTCCGCGAGCGCCGCGTCCGGGTCCGTGCCCAGCGCGCGGTGCCACTCGGCGAAGGTGGCCAGGTCATCGGCGAGGCTCTCCGGGCCGAATCCGGCGAGCAGCTGGCGGTCCCGATCCGTGAGCGCGGCCTCTTCCCCGCCGGCGGCCTCGAGCCTCATGACCGCCAGGATGCGCCTGGTGGCGGCGAGGGCCTTCGCCTGGTCTTCGGTCCGTTCGGGATCCATGCTTCCCGTGTTACCCCGGACATGCCGGGCGCATGCCTGCGACGAGTCGTCGCCATCCTGCCATTGTATGTCCTATCTGTCACATAGACGTGCGCCCACGGGTGACGGTCATCGAACTTCCCCTGCTCATTCCCCCGTAGTACAAGGGGCAAGAGACCACGCCTGTAGGTATTATACTGACCAAACTATGGACGTCGGCTCGAATGCGGGGTCTAAGGGGTTCAGGAACCTTACGCCCTCGAGCACGGCGCCGGGGTTGAAGTCCTCGCTCAGTACGGCGTCGATCTGCCCTAAGCGGGCGGCGGCCCAGACCTGGGCGTCGTAGTAGGAGAGCCCGTGGTCGCGGACCCCGCGAAGCGCCTCGAGGACGACGGGTCCGGTCAGTGGGAGCACGGGAAAGGCGAGCAAAAGGCGCTCGACCTCCCGTGAGATCGCCCCGGGGTCGGGCGCGGGCCTCAGCTTCCTCAGGCGCACGTTGGCGTACTCCGAGAGCGCCTGGGCCGGCAACGCCGCACTCCCCGCCCCCACCGCGCGCCTTATCGTCTCGCGGGCCCGCTCCATCTTGGCCGGATCGCGAGGATCCACCGAGTAGACGAGCACGTTCGTATCGAACAGGTAGCGCAAGGCGGCGGCGGTCTCAGCGGCCGGACGAGCCGCCCGTACCCTTCGCGCCGCGGTCCTCCTCGTAGAGCTCGTCGCGGTCGAACCGGTAGCCCTCGGGGAACCCGCGCTCCTCGGAGGTGCGGTCGGACTCGGCGAAGAAGTCGTCCAGGGCAGACGACGCCCCGCGGCGGGCGCTCACCCCTCCCCCCTCCACCAGCCCGTCCAGGAGCCGCCTGACGAGCTCCGCCTCGGAGACCCCAAGCTCCCTCGCCCTGCGCTTCAGCGCCCGGTCGTGCTCATCGCCTATGTAGAGCTGCTTCCGTATCATTCCTACATCATATACATCAACAGCCCGCAGCACAAAGTGTCGCGTCCCCGTGCACGAGGACCGAAGCTGCGCCGCGTACCCACCCCACGCGCTTGCACGATCGTCGCTCGCGGATCCCTGTTTTCGGCGGTGCGCCGATCACCGCGCCGGGGATCCGCTTCCTTTCGCGTTCCTTTGCCCGCCACCCCACCACGGCGGGCCCCGACCGCCCGGCGTGATGGGTCCCCACAGTTCGGACGAGCTATTGGGCGTAGTTTTGGCGAGTGTCGTACCCGGGTGGACGAACGGGTCGAATCGGCCGCGGGACTCGCCGGCCCCTACATCTTGCGCAAACGAAAAGTGGTCGCGGGTTCTGCGCGTACTGCCCCTTGGGAACCCCCGACCGCCGGTTATCGTCCGCTTAGCAACACTCGTTCGGACCGCTACACGTAGTAAGGGGGCACGTCCTTGGAACAGCTGGCCGCTCTGGGCCTCGCGATCTTCTACCTCGCCGTCGTCGCCGCGGGCGCCTGCTCTGCGCTCTGGATCCTTCTGTGGCTATTCGGGGAAGCGCCTGACTAGCGCCAGGGTACCGCGCACGGAGACGTCGAGGGGGCGCCGGGCACCGTCCGTTCCGGACCGGCAGGCGTACGCCCGGCGCCGGCCGTGAGCGAGCACTCGAAGGAAAAGGCAGCGTGAAGCGGCGGGCTTCCCGGGGCCGACGAGCCTCGAGCGGCCCGACTTCCGCTGCGCTCGGCCGCGAACCACTGCCCACGACGCATAGAGCAGCGGGCGCCGACACCGGTCGTGGTCGAGGGCTTCGAGGTCCTCGAGCAAGGAGACCGCCAGCGAAGCCGTAGCCCCAGGACACCTTTCGGACGCCTCCCCCCCCCGCCCTCCTGGTCCTGGCTTCAGTGAACCCCTCCCCCACCTCGACCGTCTTCTTCATCCTTCCGCGCACCAATGTCGCTCCTCCCCGCCTAACGATCCTCCTCCGTCTTCTTTGGGTCCCCTCGACTCAGAGGAGCGCGACTCGTCACCACGGGTACCGGACCACGACGACGTCCCGTGCGTCACAGGACCGGCTTTCGCCTTCCCAGAAGCTCCGCGGCGCCCCTGTCGACTCGGCGCGATTCACGAAAAGACGCGCCGCGCGTCCCCGGAGCAACAGCCGCGACCGTACCGTCGGCTCGAGAGCAGATATTTAGTGCATACCCGGAAATGCAGAAAAGATCGATTCTCGGGCCGCCCGGCGGGGCGGCCCCCGGAGGTGGTGTGAGCACGGTTGGCGAAGGGGGCGCAGCCATCGAAACGAACGCGCCGGCGTTTTGCGGTACGAAAGGTCCCCGGAGCCTACCCGTCATCCCGCGAGAGGGGCCTGAGAGCCCTTGTGAGCGCTTTTAAGGCCTCTTGGATGGTCCGGGGCGCGGAGAGGGGGAACGTCGGCGTGGGGCGGCACTCCTGAGCCTCTCCTCCGAGGGCGTCGCGTCCGGTACGCAGATCCCCAGGCCCGGTCCCGCCCCACGGGCCCAAAGAATAATTACAGATATCCGAAAATCCGTCTAATATTCGTAAAGTTGCGGGCTACCCGGTGGATCTGTAGTGTGGGGAGGTCGAGGACGCGCGGTCCGCGAAACGCTGAGGTTTCGGGCGGAAGCAGAGGATGGGATGGGGCGATGAGGATAAACGTGCTGGGGGACAAGGGGGGCGTCGGCAAGAGCGTCACGGCAGTGCACCTGGCGGCGGTCTTGGGGCTGCGGTTCGGGGAGGCGACGACGGCGCTCGTCGACGCGGACCCGAACGGGAGCGTCTTGAGGTGGCGCGAGAGGGGGCGCCGGGACGAGGGCGAAGGGGAAGAGGCGGGCTGGCCGTTCGAGGTGATGGGGCCGGAAGACGGCGGGGGATGGACGCGCTACGAGAACGTCGTCTTCGATTCCCAGGGGAGACCGAGCGAGGCGGACCTCAGGGCGGCCGTCGAGGGGAGCGACCTGATCGTGGTCCCGACGACGCCGGAGGGGCTGGCGATAAACACGCTCATGCCGTTCGTGGAGGCCATCGAGGAGATGGGCGGGAGGGACCGCTACCGGGTCCTCATCACGATGGCTCCGTGGTGGAACCGGTCCGCCTCGCACCTCGGAGGGCTCCTCGAGAGGGAGGGCATTCCCGCGTTCCGAAACCACGTCCGGCGCCGGCAGGCGTTCGACACGGCGGCCGTCACAGGGCGGCTGGTGTATGAACTCTCCGACCGGCGGGCGCGTGACGGCTGGAGGGACTACGAGGCGGTCGGCGAAGAGGCGATCGAGGCGATCATGGGGGCGCGTCGCAGGACGCTCCGGGGGAGGTAGGCCAGGTTGGGTGTGAGGAGAAGGAGGGGGGGCGCGAGGACAGCCCGCTCGCGGGCCTGCTTCAGCGCAGTCCCCGCCAGGAACAGGACGAGGCCCCCGAGCGAGAGGTAGCCTCCCGCCAAATAAGACAGGGGGACGGCCAAGCGCCGCTTAGTGATGCGGGCGTGGGGAGGAGCGGCGGGGAGGCTCCGGCCAGGCCCTCGAGCGGCCCGAGGCGCGGCGCGGCGCGGCTGGCCCCACCAGGAAGCCGGCTCCGAAGAAGCGGGGGAGGCCGCGCGGGGGAGGCGCAGCAACCCCGACTACGTCCAGATATCGGCCCGGATCCACAAGGACGTCAGGTTCTCCTTGGAGAGGGTCCTCGCCGAGCGCAGCGAGCGGGAGGGCCGCTACGTCGAGATGGCGCAGGTGATCGAGGACCTCATGCGCTTCTACGTCGAGCACGGGGACCCCTACGAGATGCTCGAGGACGGCTAGGCCCTCCTCTTCCGGGACCGGCGGCAGGGTTGCACCCCGGCCGCGGCACGTCCACTTATGCGAGACGCGCGACCGCTCCTCTCGCGCGGTCGCTCATCGGAAGCGCTCGGCCGAATCTGCCTCTTCGGAGAAGCCGTCGGATCTCGGAGGGAGCAACTCACCCACGGCGGCCGCGTCCAGCAGCCGCCACCAGACCGGAGGGCCGCGGGCTTGGCGAGGTTCCGGCGCGGCAAGGCGCAGCAAGGCGCGGCAGGCGTGCTACACGGCTCGCCTCGGAGGGGGCTAGCTCCTCAGTAGTTCTTCCATCTGGGCCAGCAGCGATGCCAAGCGCTCCCTCTTGTCGCGGTCCTTCAGGGCTCCGCGCCGTCTGAGATTCTTGGCCAGCGCCGACGCCCTGGAGGGGAGGTCCGCGGGAGATGGGGGAACGGTCGTGACGGTGAGGGCCCTGGCCCGCTCGCGAACGCTCGCGAGCGGGAGGTCTTCCTCCATCACCTCCCGCAGAAGCGCGCGCCTCTTGCCCTCGTCCCGGATCCGCGCGACCACCAGAGCCTTGGTGTACGCGATCCGCCCGGCGCGCAAAGCTTCGAGGACCTCGTCCGGGAGGTTCAGGAGGGGCAGGCGGTTCTTTACGAAGGACTCCCAGGTCATCGTTCCCAGAGCCTCGAAGACCGCGACCACGGCCTCCTCCTCGGGGATACCCATATCGTTATGGGTGGGTCCGCGGGAGGCGGAGAGGCTCTTCTTGCGGTTGCCCATGGCGTAGAGGAGCGAGACCACCTCCTCGGAACCCTTGCCGAGCCCCTCGGAGAGAAGCGCGAGGACGCCCTCCGTCTCTTCCACGGGGTTCAGGTCCTCGCGCTGTAAGTTCTCGAGGAGCGCGTAGCGCGCCGCCTCCCCGTTGGTCATCGCGCGGACCATCGCGGGGACCTCCGAGAGGCCCGCCCTCGTCGCGGCCCGGTAGCGGCGCTCGCCGGCCACGATCTCGTAGCCCTCCCGGTCCCCCGCGAGGGGACGCACCAGTAAGGGCTGGAGTATTCCGTTGGCGCGCACCGAAGCTACGAGCTCGTCCATGGCCGCCTCGTCGAAGTACCTCCTCGGCTGGCCCCGGTCGGGCAGGCTCAGGGCGCCCAAGGGCACGGCGCGGACATCCCCGGAGGGCCCCTTCTCGCGGGGCACCTCCCCCAGTATGCTGCGGAACAGACCCTTGCGGTCGATGGATCCCCTAGACACCGACCTTCACCCCTAAGGCCGCGAGGAGCTCGCCCGTAACGGTGCTTATCTCCTCCTCCGCCTTGCCGCCCGGGTCGTGCAGGGGCACGGGGAGCCCGGCTAAAGAGGCGTCCTTGTAGATCGCCGGGCGGTAACGGATCGGCGAGGAGACCGGGGCGATCGAGGAGAGTTGCTCGCGCATGCTCTCCTCGGACTCCCGGTCGTGGCGCGTGCGCCCGTCGAAGTGGGTGAGGGCGAACATCGAGATCTCCAGGTCGGGGGCGGCCTGGCGGTACTCCCGGACCATCTGCACCACGGTCTTGACGCCCTCGAAGCCCTTCACGTTCGTCGGCACCGGGACGACGACGTGGCGGGAGGCGATGACAGCGAGCGCCGAGAGCTGGCCGAGGGAGGGAGGAGGGTCGACGAGGACGAAGTCGTAGCCGGAGAGGCGCCTCACCGCCGAACGCAGCCGGGTCACCCCCATGATCACCCCTATAAGCTGGGGCTCGAGGCGCGCGAGCTCCAAGGTGGAGGGGATCAGGTGCAAACCGTGGGCCTCGATCGGCTCCGGAAGCTCGGGGTCCCCGGGGCTGCCGATAACCGCCGGGTACAGCGTGCGCTCCAGCGGTACCTCCTCGCGCACCCCGAGCCACGCCGTCAGGTTCGCCTGTGGGTCCGCGTCGATCAGGAGGACCCGAAACCCCAGGGCACGAAGCGCGTAGCCCAGGTCCCTCGCCGCGCTGGTCTTGCCGACACCGCCGGCGTGATTGAAGAAAGAGAGCACCCTCGTCTCCGTGAGGCCCACGTCGAGCTCCGCCCCGACCGCCTCGGCGTAGCGCTGCACGCTCTTCAAGGTAGGGTTGCCCCCCGGCCGCTCGAGCCTGCGGGGGATGGACTCGTTCGCCCAGCCCGCCCTCCGGGCGACCTCCTCGAGGGAGAGCCCGCGGCGCACCCGTTCCTCGCCCAGCATCGCCATCATCGCTTCGAGGTCCACGACCGTCATTTAAAGCACGGTTCGAGGCCGCCTGCCACGGCCGTCTCGGCGGAGCACAAGATGTGGTGGTGGGTGCCCAGTGAACACGCCCGCGGGTGCCAGATCGTGCACCCTTCCCCGGTTTGCCGCACACCAGGCAGCAGGAGACCGAGGGTTACCCATACCGTTATGGGTAGCCGCCGAGGACGCGGGTGACCCGCACGGTTCCCATGCAAACGAGTGGGGGCATGCAGACCCGAGGACGCGGCGGTAACGGTTTGGGGTCGTGCCCTTCGTCGTTCCGCGACCCATTCGAACGGGGCAACCCTACGACCGCAGGCGTCCTTAGGGCGGTGACGGAGGTGGTGGGGGAGGAAGGAGGCAGGTGAAGAGTCCTCGGTGGTGGCATGTCGCGGCTGCGGCGCCCGGTCCCCGCCCCCCTTCGGTGGACGCGCTCCGTCGTTCGGGTGCCGGCGACTTCTGCGCCGTAGTGCTTTCCCGCGGCCAGCGGACGCATCGCTACCGCAAGCCGTCTTCTTACGCCCGTCCTGCCGGGGCGCCCCAGCGAGGGGCGAGGAGTAGTGCGGGCTCTCTGCAATCCGCTGCCCCGGGCGGACGGCGCGGCCCTCAGAGGCACCGTGATGGTCTGCGAGAGCCGGGCCCTCGCGCAGGGGGGGCTCGAGCACCGCCTCGTCCGCTCCGGCCGGACGAGTGGCGCCTCAACTCAGGACGTTTCGCTCGGGGACGTTCGCCGTTGAACTGGCGTAGGTACCCGGGGCGAGGCCCGAGGGCGGCGGCTTCGATCGCTCGGCCGCGAACCCCGTCGTCTACCGCTACTTCGAGGATGTCGAAGGGTACTCGGCCTGCTGGCCGAGTACTTCAGAGCATCGCTCGGGAAGGGGTTCGGGACGCGCCCCCGGTAGGGGCGCCATTCTCCCTTCCGGCCAACGAGTACCGGCCATAATCTTCAATTTTGAAGATGCCCGCCGCCGCGCGATCCGGCATCATCCCTAGCGTAACGCGGCCCAGAACCCGAGGCGAGACGCGACGGACGGCGCACGAAAGGCTTCCGGCCGCGCCAACGCTCCACCGAGGCCCAGCGAAGGAGGGAAAGTGCGCTACCCCCAGCAGGCGAAAATCCGCGGCATGATCGAGCTGCTCCACAGAGGGCTGAGCAGGGCGCACGAGCGGGGCGAGTCCGAACTGCGCGTGGGCTACCTGAGCCACGGAGAGGAATCCGGGGTTTACGTGGGCGCCGCAATGGCGGGCAAGAACAGCGCGGCCGGACCGCTCGGCGTAAGCGGCGCCGAAGCCGTGGCCCTTCTCAGGTACGTCGCGGACGAAGGCTACGTGCGACTGGGCCGCGGCAGCCGCCTTTCGGGCTACACGGGTCTGGTCACGGTCGAGTACGTCACCCCGGCGGGTCTGCTCGAGATAGGCGAACTGCCCGATCCCAGGGAAACGTTCTTGGTGGGCCTGGAAGCCGCGATACGGGCGCTACGCGCGGACGCCCGCATGCCCGAAGATGCCAGGAAGAAGGGCATCGCTTGGCTCGAGGAGGGCAAGGAAACCGGCAGGCCGTTCTCGGTCGAAACCATCAGGGCGATGCTCGGGGCAGGAACACCCGCGTTGTAACCCCAACTTCCTCGCCGCCTGCGTCCCCGCCGCCCACGACGTCGCCAGCGCCGAGGCCACGCGGTCGGCGAGGTCGGGGTAGTCGCGCATGCCGGTGGCGCGCAGCCGGTTGGAGACGGCCCCGATCCTCTGGACGGCCTCGCACGGGTTGTACCAGGGCCTCCTCGATGACGGCGCGTTCTTCGTCGGCCATGCCGGGAGCACGTGGCGTCCGAGGCTGCTGGCGCTACGCCGGCAGCAGCGATCAGAATTAGGGGGTGGGTTGTGGATGCGCGGATGAAGACGAAGGCGCTCGAGATGCTGCGCCCGACGGTGGCGCGAGGGGCCAAGGCACGAGGAAGGGGAGACGCGTAATCCATGGTTCGTGTCGCAGACCTCAGAGCCTCCGGGCCAGCCTCGGTGGCCTCGGTCGGGCCGTTTTCGCTGGCAATCGACCGGCTCGCTCGTCCTCAGAAGACCCCCATTCGTCCTCGCTCCCCACCCGGATCGGGAATCCGGCGAGGTCCCGGCGTCCCACGAGCACCTGGTTCTCCGTCCCGTCGTGGCTGCTGACTGTGGTCTTGGTGTCGATCGTCTCCCCCCGCAGGCTGCTGGCGCACCGATACCAGCGGGCGGTACTCCTTGCCCATGACCGATCGTACAATCGCGATCTCAGCGCCCACCAACCCCACGCCCGGCTCCCGCGCCGGGTCGTCGTCTATGGAGGTGAACGTTGCGCCGGTGTCGATCTTCGCGACCTGCTCGACGCCCTCTTCGCCTCCAGCCGCCCGCATCCTTACGCGCTCCTCTTCCCCCACGATCGCGCCCTCGTGCGCGGGCGCGCCTTCGACGCCGGCTCCGGCGCCGGGGTCCCCATCCGGCCGAGGGCACAAGCCGTCCGAGAAGCGCTACGAGCAGCCCGCAGCTTTCGGGGCGCTACGGGTTCGTGGGGTGGTTTAAAGGTTGGCGGATAGTTTCGGAATAAGGTAGGGTACCGGGGTACGGTGCAGGCGGGAATACGGCGCCGGAGACAGAGGAAGAAAGGGTGGAGGTCTGATGGGATTGCTGGCGCTGGCGCAGGTGAGTCAGGACGAGTTGCGCAAGGAGATTTTGCACACGTGGGAGACCGCCAGGCACACGTGGGAGATCCCGATACACCTCGGCCCAATAGACATCTCCATCGACAAGAGCGTCTGGTTCTTGTTTCTCGGGACGGCGCTAACCTTCCTCATCCTGTTTATCGGGAGCAGGATCCTCAGCACGCGGCCCGGGGCGTACCAGGTGATCGTGGAGGAGCTGTACGGCTTCGGGCGTAACCTCGGCGGGCAGGTAGGGGAGGAGGGGAAGAAGTGGTTCCCCTACACGCTCTCCCTGTTCGTGTTCATCCTGGTGCTCAACCTTATAGGCCTCGTCCCGTACAGCTACCCGGTGACGGCCAACATCTCGTTCACGATCGTGCTGGCGCTCCTGACGTTCGCCCTCACGCAGTACGAGGGCTTCCGGCGCAACGGGGTCGGCGGGTACATCAAGAGCTTCGTCCCCGCCGGGCTGCCCGCCAAGCCCATCATGGTGCCGCTGATGACGTTCCTGGAGATCCTGCAGGAGTTCACCAAGCCGCTGACGCTGGCGCTGCGGCTCTACGCGAACATCCTCGCCGGTCACCTCATCATCTTCGTGTTCCTCGGTCTGATCCTGTACTTCGGGCTCAGCGGGGTTGGTCTGGTGGTGCCTGCGATCTCGGTTCCGCTCGCCGTAATCTTCTATGCATTCGAGATATTCGTGGCCGTCCTGCAAGCCTACATTTTCGCTATACTCACGCAGGTTTACATCGAGTTGGCGATGTTCCGCGAGGACCACTAGGGCTACCCGGACGCGGCACTCCGGCTCGGCAACGGTGGGCGTCGAGTAACCCCGTCCTCGACCGGGCGGCTCCGTGGGGGGAGGGGCCCGTGCTCGCCCCGCAACAGCGAACCGAGCCTGTCCCCGGCCAGGGCGCCGGTCGCGACAGCGATCGTCACCGCCGCCAGCGAGGCTGCGACTTCCAAGGGCTCCCACCCTCCGAAATCGAAGAGCGCCCTCAAGGCCCACTCGCCCCCGAGGAGCGCCGGCCCCGCGAGGAGGGCGGCGGCTAGCACGCGTCCTCCGCCGAAGTTCCTCCCAGCCCGCCAGAGCACCAGGTCGATGGCTAGGGCCGGGGCCAGGACCATCACCGGCGGGGTGAGGTGCTCGACCGAGCCCATCCCCCAGACGACGAGCAGCATCGAAGACCGGAACAGAAGGTAGACCAGCGCCACCGCCGTCGCCGCACCCGCACGACCGAAGTAGCGCGCGGCGCCCATCAGAGACACGGCGGCCAAGACACCGGCCAGCGAGGGGTAGAACAACGCATCGCGCCCCTCGATGTGGAAGTCCAACTCGCCGAGGGCGAACATGGAGAGCGAGAGCGCAGCCCCAAAGAGCCCCAACGCGACGGCCTCGGTGCCCGAAACCCCCCGCCACACCGGAGCGGCGCTGCGTGCCCCCAGGGACAGCCCCGATGTCCCCAGCGCCGCGAGCAGGCCGTAGATGCCGACCAAGCCCCCGCTACTCCCATGAGGTGCGGCGGGCTCCAGATCGTGACATCCAGACCGTACATCTCGTGCCACAAGTTGTCCAAAGGCGCCGCGGCGACCTGGACCATCGGCCCAAGCGCGGCGACGGCGAAGCCCGAGCCCGCTCCCCCGGCGAGCGCGGACCGGAGCGAGCCCGCGCCCCGCCACGCCGCGGCGAAACCGCCCAAGGCCGCTACCAGGAGGAGGCCAACCCCCGAGTACACGAAAATGTGGGGCGGAATCCAGAACGACTCCCGCCCGATCGTGGCGTGCCAGGTCACGTCCCAGTAGATCCCCCCAGCGCCCCGGCAACCGCCGCCAACCCCAGCGCGGCGAAGACACGTCCCCCGCTCCCAAAGCCCTGCCCCAACCCCCCGCCGTACCGATCATCGATCCTCCCTAGCATCGCTCTCTATATACCCCTACGGGGTATGGGCTATACTGCTACACGGCCCACCGTATGTCAAGGCTTGCGCGGAGCGGGAGGGGAATCACAGGGACGAGGCGGCCCAGGCGACGACCGCGTACCGCAGGCCCTTGCCGAGCGTCGCCCAAAAGAGAAAGGCGAGGGGGGGAATCCGGGTCGCCCCGGCGAGCGCCACGAGGGCGTCGCCGACCACGGGGACGGGGGAGAGGAGCATGGCCGGTGCTCCGAAGCGGCGGAGCAGCCTGGATGCGTGCTCCTGCCGTTTCGTGGGCTTCTTGCGCCGGGCGAGGGCGCGTGCCCCGCCGCGGCCGAGCCAGTAGGTGGTGCAAGCGCCGAGGACGTTGCCTGCCGTGGCCACCAGAACAGGGGCTAGGAGCCCCTCGCGCGAGCGGACCAGGGCGGCCAAAGCCGCCTCGGAGCCGAGCGGGAGTACCGTCGCGGCCAGGAAGCTCAGGGCGAAGAGCGCGGCGTAGGCGAGCATCCCGGCCGCTCAACCCTCTCGTCGGGGGGAGGGGTACGCGGGCGAGGGGCTAGGCCTCACGCGACCCGATCGGCCCTGACGACGAGCCGTCCGGAGTCGGGGCCGCCTCCGTAGAGGCCCGGGCCGAGCGTCCACCAGTCGTCGGGGGTCTCGGTGCAGGTCTGCAGGGAGACCACGTCGCGCCCCGGGATCGGCTGCGTCACCCAGGTGTCGGAGGGGGAGACAGCGAAGATCTCGGTGACCCGGTACTCGTAGACCCTGCCCTCGGAGTCCTCGAGGATCACCTCGTCGCCCGGCTGCATGGAGGGGAGGTCGTAGAACTGGTAGTAGCTCTCGGTGCCCGGCCAGCCGATGCGGTGGCCGGCGACGTAGGTGTTGGTGTCCCCTTCCTCCCACGGGAAGCCCGTGCCGGGGACCTTGATCGCACCGAGGTCCAACGCCTCCTGGGAGTCGTCGTTTCTTACGGTGTGGCCGTAGACGCCGAGCTTGGGGACGGTGAGGTAGGTCGTCGGGTCGTCGGGCGCCCTCGCGGCCTCCGCGGCCGCCCGCTCCTCCGCCGCCCTCCTCTCGGCCTCCTGCCGGCGCCGCTCCTCTTCCTCGGCGGCGCGCTGCCTCGCAGCCTCCTCCTCGGCCCGCTTCTCGGCGGCCGGCTCCTCGGAGACCGCTCGCGGAGGGTCGGGGACGGTCGGCTCCTCGACCCGCGCCAAGGCGCCCGCCCCGTCCGACCGCGATGCGGCCCCCGCGCCGTACAGCGCCAGCGTGCCAAGGGCCACGACGAGAAGGCCCACGAACACGTAGGCACCCGTCCGGCGCCTTACGAAGACCGGCTTGTCGCCCGAGCCGCGCCCAGACCGGTACACACGCCCGTCGCGGATACGCCGCCTGCTCTTGAACCTCTGCATAGAAACAGCGAACTCCTCTCTCTTTAGGGTCTGCTTCGCTCGGGGGCGGGCAGGGCCGGACGGCCCTGCCCGAGCCGCGTGGTAGGTCCGGCCCCGGACGCAGCGCCCCTCGCCCTGGTTACCGCCGGTGTCCCCACGGGTGGGCTCACTCGTCGCCACGTCCGTCGGGACGGTCGGAAGGCACGACAAACCAGAACGCGCCGACCCAGATCACCGCGAACAGGACCACCACCACAACGAACATCACCCAGCCCGGGGCTCCCAGCACGCCAAGCACCACCACCGCGCCGACGGTTGCGGCGACCAGCGCCACGAGCGCCGAGACCAGCGTCCGATCGCTTCTTTGCACCCTTGTCCTCCTTTTTCGTCCGTTCGGCATCCGGCGCCCCCGAGGGCGCGCTCTCGTGGCCGGAGGGAGGAAGCACGTCCTCGACGGTACAGCGGCGGCCGAGCGGCCCCTGCCCGCCTCGAACACTGGCCGCGGGCGGGGTCGCCGACCTCGTGGGACCCGCCCGGGCCGAGGCCTACCTTCCGGCGAGCGCGCCCTGCCGCGGAGCGCGGCTCGTTGCGCGGCGCGCTCCTCTCCCCCCCGACGACGGCTCGAGCCACCGTCACCCGGGCGCCCGCCTCCCGGAGGAACCCCTGGAACGGCGGAGCAAGAAGACGAGCGCAAAGCCCACCGCAAGGATGCTGCTGACGAGGAGGTTGCCGCGGAGGTCGCCGAGGAGGAAGGCCGGGTCGATGCGCAAAGCCTCGACGAAGAAGCGCCCGACGGAGTAGAGGCTCACGTAGAGCAAAAAGACGTCGCCGGCCTTCAGGCGCGAGGCGAAGCGGCGGGCGATGTAGAGGAGCGCGAAGAAGACCAGGAGGTTCCAGAGCGACTCGTAGAGGAACGTCGGGTGGAAGCTCGCCGCGTCCTCGAAGCCGTCGGGGCGGTTCTCGGGGGCGATGCGGATCGCCCAGGGAAGGTCGGAGGGACGCCCGAAGAGCTCCTGGTTGAAGTAGTTCCCCCACCGGCCGATGGCCTGGGCGAGGATCAGGCCGGGGGCCGCGGCGTCCGCGAACACCAGCGGGTTGATGCCGCGTACGCGCGCGAAGATCAGGACGCCCAAAAAGCCCCCGACGACCGCGCCGTAGATGCCGAGCCCGTCGCCCCCGATGACGGCGGGGAAGGGGTCCTCGGCGTAGAGCTCGTAGTCCGTGAGGACGTGGTAGACGCGCGCCCCGATGAAGCCTAGAGGCACCACGAAGAAGAGCGCGTCGAGGGCGAGGGCGCCGTCGTAGCCCCTCCTCGCGAGCTCCCGGGAGACGACGAAGGTCCCGACGGCGATCCCGAGGGCGATGAGGAGGCCGTACCAGCGCAGGGCGATGGGCCCGACCTCGAAGATCACCGGCGAAGGCGGGCTCGGCAGAGACAGCGCCGCAAGCAAGCTAACACTCCTTTCTATCGGGAACGCGTGCCCGGCCGCGCCCCCGTACGCCGCGCCGGCGGCGATCGGTCTTCGGCGCGCTCCTGGAGGACCCGTCCGACCTCACCCTAGACCTTCTCGGCCTGGACGATGAGCCTTCGGGAGTAGTCGGGGAGGGTGCACGTCTGCAGCGTGAGCACGTCCTTGCCCGGCACGGGCTCCGTCACGTACAGGTCCGTGGGGCTCACGACGAACTCCTTGAAGACCCTGTACGTGTACTCGTTGCCGTCGGCGTCCTCGACGAAGACCTCGTCGCCGTTCTCCAGGGCGTCGAGGTCCCAGAAGGCCAGAAAGCTCGGCTCGTTCGGGTAGCCCAGGCGGTGTCCGGCCAGGTAGGTGTTCGCCCCGTCTTCCCAGGGGAAGCCCGTACCCTCGAGGTGGATGCCGGCGTTGTTCTTGAGGGCCTCCTCGTCGTCGCCGGCGGCGTCGGGGAAGGTTGCGCCCTCGATGCGGGCCATCTTCGGGATCGTGACCCTTAGCGTCTTGTCCTCGGGACCCTGCGCGGCCTCTTCGGCCCCCCGCTCCCGCGTGGTCTCGACCTCGGGGACGTTGAAGCCCTCGGGCTCGGTACTGTTGCTGGCGGTGTTCGCCGTCCCTTGTCCGACGAAGGCGTAGGCTACGACCACCAGCCCGATCGCTACCATGGCCAGGCTCGCGACGCCGAGCAGCAAACTCCTTATACGCACCTTTCTTCCTCCTTGAGTGGTCCGAAAACCGCCGGTTCGTGTTCCCCGGGCGACCGGTACGGCGCCGCCCGGGGATTGTCTCCGGAGGTGGGACGTGTCGAACGAAACCTACGAGGGCCAGAGACCCGCCGCGCTAAACCGGGCTTCGCGAGGAACGCCCTCGCACGCCCTGCAAGGACGTGGCGGTACCCGCGGTATTTGCGGCGCCGAGAAGGTGAGCCGGATCACCCTCCGAAAAGGCCCCGCTCGTGCCGGCGGTAGACGGGGTAGGGGGGAGCACCAAGCGAACTCGTGTCTCCGGCGACACCCCGAGGTCGTCTCCCGCGGGCACGGGACGATCTACAGGCGATACACCTGCAAGGAAGAGGGTGTCGGGGCTCGCGGCGGAGGGAGCACCGGCGGCGCACGAAGCGCCCAGGATCGGCGAGGAAGCGGCAGGCCGCGCCACCCGCGAACGTCGCGCAGCCGCGTCCACGCGACCGCCCCGACGACGGCGACGAGGATCGCGGCGGCGTAGCTCGCCACGTCTGCGTCCCACGCGTGCGGCCCTGCTCCGTCGGTCGCGGCGGGCGTGACGTGCGCAGCGTGCCCCTCCACGGCCCCCGCCAGCTCGAACAGAAGCTGGTGTTCGGCAGCCCCGTAGGCGCCGTGGCAGGCGAGCAGCGCCAGCACCAGGAGCGGCGCCAGCACCCTCTTCGTCCGCTTCCTCAGCACCGCGAGAACGTCCGCTGTCTCGAGTTGATCATCGATGCGCGCATTCTAGCCCACCCATTGAAAAAGCAGGACCTACGGGCCGTGCACAGACTGCCTTACCGCGGGCGCCCGTTCGTCCTCGACGACGGGCACGACCGCTCGTCCACGAGCCTGAGGCGCAGGGCGCTCGCGTGCGCCCCCCGCGTCACGGCCTCTTGCAAGCCTCGGGGCAAGCCCGCCGGTGCGGGTCCTGGTGAGCTGGCGACGGCCAGAGGCCAAAAGCGCGACGCTCTCGTTGCACCGGCCGCGTGGCTCCCGCCGCGGGCCGGCGGCGGCGCGCGCGAAGAGCGGCGTGCCGACGCACACAGGGTCGGCACGCCCAAGAGAAGAGCGACGGTGAGGCAAGAGGGGCGGGAGGCGGCGCGCTACGGGCCGCCTCCCGCCCCGCACGCCCTAGATCAGCCTCCGCGCGCCCACGTAGCCCTGAATGTAATCGATGGGCGTCTCGGTCGCGTAGCCGGCGAAGGCTGAGGCGTGCACGGTCGTCCCCCTGCCCGTGGCGATCCCGACGTGGGTTATGGTCCCGCTGCCGTCCTCGCTCCAGAGGAGCAGGTCGCCCGCCTGCGGGGGGCCCTGCACCGGGACCCCGTACCCCGGCAGCGCGTTCGGCACGTCCGGCAGCGAGATGCCGAACGCCCCGTAGACGACCTGCGTGAAGCACGAGCAGTCCATCATCTCGTAGGGCACGCAAACCTCCTGGCCGCCGAGCACGTAGGGCGTGCCCATGTACTTGGCCCCCTCGGCGACGATGGCCTCCCCGGTGGCGCTGCCGGCCGAGGCAGGCTCCTCCGCCGGGGGCGGGGTCTGGGCCCCGGCAACGGGGCTCACGGGCTGCGCGCCGCTCGTGGCCGGCTCGTACTGGTCTCCACCGGCGTCGCCGCCGTTGCCGTACTGGTCCGCCGCGGCGCCGGAGCCGTACTGGTCGGCGGCGGGCTGCTGCTGCGGAGCCAATTCTGCTTGCTGCTGGGCCGCCTGCTGTTCGGCGGCCGCCTGCTGTTCGGCGTAGCGCTCGGCCTCGAGTTGCTCCGCCCGAGCGGCCTCCTCCGCTGCCCGCTCGGCCGCGAGTCGCGCCTGCCGGGCCTCTTCGGCCGCCGCTCCGGCCGCTCGTTGCTCGGCGGCGTACTGCTGCTCGGCGGCCTGCTGCTCGGCTGCCGCAGCGGCTTGGCGTTCGGCCTCCTCGGCCGCGATCGCCTGCTCGGCGGCGATCTGCTCGGCCTCGGCCCGCTGCGCGGCCGCCTGCTCGGCGGCGAGCCTCGCCTGACGACGGGCCTCGGCTCGCTCCGCCCTCTCGGCGGCGAGGTCGCGGGTTGGGGCCGCCTCGACCGGGGCGATCCCGGCTACCGGATCCACCTCGATGGTCTTCTCCCCACCCACCTCGTTTTTCGGCGCGGCCGAGGCGACCCGGAGCGGTTCGGCGGGCCGGGCCGGAGCGGGCGCGACAGGCACCTGCGCGGTCTCCCTCCCGACGGGCTCCGCGGGGGCGGGCCGGACCGCGGCCGGCGTCGCCTCGGCTATGCTCGCGCGCAGCCTCTCGCCGGCGGCCCGGGCCTCTTCGGCCCCTTGGGCCTGCTCGGCCTCGATCTCCGCCCGCATCTTCGCGTCCAGCGAGGCAAGGTAGTCTTGGATCTCGGCCTCGAGGCCGGCGATACGGTCCTGCTGCCCCTCGGCCTCGCGGATGGCATCCTCTCGCAGATCGCGCTGGGACTCGAGCTCGGCCTTCTTCTCGGTGAGCGCGTCCCGGCTCACCCTCGCTGCGTCGAACGTCGCGCGCTCCCTGATGAGGAGCCGCGCCCACAGCTCGAGCCTGTTGGCGAATTCGGTGAAGCTCTGAGCCCCGACCAGGACGTCGACGAAGCCTACGTTGCCGCTCTTGTACATCTGGGACGCCCTCGCCTCAAGCTGCGCCTTCGCCTCGGCGTACTCACGCTCGGACGCCACGAGCTCTTCGTTCGTGGCCGCTATCTCCTTCTCCAAGCCCCCGAGCTGGTACAGCGCGTCGCTGCGCTGCGCGTCCGCCGCCTCGGCCTCCATTCGCATCTCAGAGATCTTCTCCTGCGCCGACCCGATCTCCCCCTGCGCACCGGCCTCTTCCCCTGCGGCGCGGCCCCGCCACCATCCCGAACGACAACACGCCAACCATCAACAATCCGACAAGCATCCCTGCGCGAAACGGTCGCGGCATAACGCCCGGGCTCCTTCCCCTCGCCTACGCATATACGTTGTGTTAAAGGGGATTCCGACCGATCCCCCTCCTAGGTCGGGCACTGTAAGGAGATCGCCCGCGTGCTGCAATACCCCCGTACCCTTAAAAGGAGGCCCGGAGCCACGAATCCGGCTGGAGAAAGGCAGATACATGTCTTCGGAACGAAATCTTTTTTTAATATTTCTTAACTTTTGTAACGCGGTGGCAACCTCCATTGCAGCGCTGAGGGATTTCCCCGTCGAGGTTCTCGGGTGCCGTTTGGTCCCGCGGCGCGATCGGAACGCCCGGGAAAACGGCGAATCGCTGCCGGGGCGCGACCGCGCGAGATCTCGGGCGAGTTGGGCGCGGTCGAGGAGTCCGGTCCGACCATGTGCGGCGGCGAAGGTGCCGCTCGCGTCCTCGCGGTCCCGCTCCGAGGATCTTGCTGGACATACCGTGGTGGGGTACCCTGGCTACCGATGTTCAAGAGCCTCAAAGCATCGCTGCTGCTCGTCTCGCTCGCGTTGTTGGGGTTGGGGGCGTTGCCTGCCTACCCGACGACGGAGACCGCATCCCTCGACCTGCGCCCAACGGAGGTCGAGAACGCCAGGACGCTCCTCGGCGAGAGCCCGGGGGGCGAGAAGGCGCAACCGGGGAGCGGGGGCGGGAGGGACGCCGGCACGGCGGGGCCGGGGGGCGCTCCGATGACGCTTTCGATCCCCAAGCTGGGGCTCGAGGACGTGGAGGTGCCTACCGCCGACAGCCAGGTTGCGCTCGACCGGGAGGGGATCATCCGCTTGAAGGGGACCGGTTCCCCGTGGCAGGAGGGCTCCAACACCGTCATCGTCGGCCACGCCTTGGGGTACGTGTTCACCAAGGTTCCATACGTCTTCTACGAGCTCGACGAGATGGAGCCGGGGGACGAGATCGTCTTGGAGAACCAGGCCGGCGAGGAGTTCACCTTCCGCGTCTACGACCGGCTGGTGGTACGCCCCGAGGACTACTGGGTTACCTACCCCGTCCAGGACAAGACGATCGTCTCGCTGCAGACCTGCACCCCGATACCCTCCTTCGAGAAGCGGCTCATCGTGCGCGCCGAGAGGGTGGGTTAGATGAGCAGTGCACGGGCGCTCTCTCGCGCCCGGCCGCGTGCGGGAGCGGGGCGAGGAGGCCGGGGGGCTTAAACTTCTGCGGCCTTTGTGCCGAACACGGTGGTGAGGGTGCTTTTGCGTACGAAGCTGGAGGGGGAACGCAATGCATAAAGGAGCGTTGGCGGCCGCGGTATTAGGTATGGCCATGGCTCTGGGGCTTGTCGGGCAGTCCGCGAGCGCGGGGCCCAAAAGGACCTCGCCCGGGGCCAGAAGACGGTGGACCGCGTGGTCGGGGCTTCGGTGGTCCACCCGAAAGGCCTCGTCGTGGAGCGGGAGAAGTTCAAGGAGGACGGTACCTACGGGTTCACGCTGTGGCGACCCGCCTCGGGCGCCTCGCGCGGGCACGGTGGGGGCAGGAGGGGGGGGAGCCCGTGGCTCGCGTCGCGCTCGCTTACGACCTCGAGCCCGAGGACGTAGAGAAGGTCGTGCGGGAGAAGCTCGCCGCCCTCGAGGACGTGCCGGCGAGGAGGGAGACGGTGAGCGTCGGCAAGAACGAGCTCAAGGGCGTGGCGGTCGGTCCCGTGCCGGGCAGCACCCCCTCCACGGAGGTGTACGCGTCGACCGAAGGCAGGGTGTACCGGATAAACGTCTACGGGGACGGGCTGGACGCCGGGGATAGGGAGCTGCTCTCGAGCCTAAAGTTCGATCGCCCCTCCCGCTCGGCCGCCTCTCTCGGGGCGCTCCCGGATGCGAACGACCCGAAGACCTACTACAAGAACGGCGGAGAACTTCGGGAGCGGGAGGAGGCGGCCCGCGGGGGCAACGAGAAAGGGGGATCTGAGCGGACTGCCTCGATGACGGCGGCCGAGGTGCCCAGGTACGCCGAGAAGAGGATCGCCGAGGGCTGCTGGCTGGCCCAGAGCACCTTCTTCTTCCAGACCCAGCACGGCAGGTACGCCAACCGCAGCGCAAGCGACGGTATCCCGACGGGCTTCACCCGGCTGGGCTCGCCCAACTACTGGGGGCAGTACACCCACGGCAACCTCGGCTACGGGCGGTGCGCCTCGACCTACTACACCAACGACAAGTTCGCCATCGACTACCCCCTGAACTTCGGCGACGCCGTCTTCTCGCCGTTCAAGAGCGGCACGGTGACCTTCGCCGGGCGCAACTCCTCGCACAAGAATTACGGCGTCTTCGTGGTGATCAAGGCCGACAACGGCAAGTACGTCAACCTCTCGGCGCACCTGAGCGGCCTCGCCCCGGGGATACGGCCGGGCGCGAGGGTCACCGACGCGACGATCATCGGCTACGCGGGCGACACGGGAGACCCCAGCGTCCCCGTCGGCCCCCCGCACCTCCACCAGGCCTTCTACCGCTCCCCGGGCTTCCTCGCCGACGGCTCGCCCTACGGCGGTACGGGCCTGCAGGTAGTCTTCCACCGCTACGTCGGCACCGCGGCGCGGACGAGCCCGGGCGTCTACAAGTACGGCTGGTCCAAGACATCGACGCAGCTGGCCAAGGGTTCCCTGATCAGCAACTGAACCTCGCGCGCAGGAGGCGAGGGCGGCCCTCCTGGGTCGTCGCTCCCCCGAAACCTCGCCCGCAGCCCCGCCGCGAGGGACGCCGGGCCTCGGGGTGCCGCTATCGGCGGGAGGGCCTCGCCGGGAGCGCTCGGTGCGCGGTAGGCGTCCTTTGCGCCACCCCCATTGCTCTGAGGTAACAGGGAACCGACGCATCCGGCGCGCCTGAGGCGGACGCGATCGCCGGCTGGAGCCGTAACCGTATCCGCCGGGTCGGCGGAAGCCAGCGAGAGAAAGGGCTGCGGCGGTGAGTCGGGAAGAAGCGGACGTAGTGGCGTACGCACAGAAACCCGGGTGATTGTTCTGCGACAGGACGGATGAGTTCCTCCGCGAGAGTGGCGTGCGGTTTGCGGTGAGGAACGTGGTCGAGGACGACGGCACCATGGCGGAGCTTACGCGCATGGAACCCTGACCACCCCCGTAACCGTGATCGGGAGCAACCGGGGCAAGGAGGTCGTAGTCGGCTTCGACCGGGCGGGGCTGGAGCGGGTGCGCTAGTACTCCACGAGACGTTGCGCTAACGATTCGCCGCGGGCTCAAACGTCGCACCGTCTCCGCCTCGGCTCGCTGCCGACCACCACCGTCGCGGCCCCCAGCGCGAGCATGCGCCCGGCGCCGAGGTCCTCGAAAAGAGCGCAGCTACCGGCAGCGCTGAGGGCGAGGTGACCGCCGTCGGGGACGAAGTCTTGGAGTCCGAGGCCGAGCAGCGATCATCCCACCTACGTCCCGCGTAAGGTGCGCCGCTCGTCTTGCTTGCTCCGCCGCACCGCTCCACGCCGCTCGTCCTGCTTACGCCACCCGTACCGGGTCATGCCCCGCGGCTTGTACACGTTCAGCACCAAGATCACGAGCAACACCACCGTACCGCCCACGGAGTGGACCAACGTGCTCCCCAGCGCGTGCAGATCGTCGCCGGAGGTCGTGGGATCCGCCGCTACGCCCGCGAAGTAGCTCACGGTCTGCGTCTGCACCAGCAACACGAACGTGGCAACCACGGTCAGAAGGAGCGAGATCAGAACCCAGTAGTGCCTGAACAAGCCCCACCTGGTCCCCACGGACACGACGAGCCCCGTCAGCAGCGAGGCGAGGGCCAACGGGACGACGACGTACCAGGCGATCCACTCCATCCCGATGTAGGCGACGCGCAGCGTTTGGGCATCCCGGCCCATCGCCGCCGCAACGTCGAGAGCTACGTAGCCGGCGACCGCGCCGACCCAGCCGACCGAGGTCGCGATGTGCGCGGCGAGCGCGAACTTGCGGACGCGGGGCGTCATGATCATCCGCGGCCAACCTCCGGCGCTGCTTGGCCTTCCAGCACGCTCGAGGGCGGTAACTGGCCACCGGCCTCACCGGACGACGCGTGGCGGCCGGGGCCGTGCGCACCTCCGATGAACGCCCTGGCGAAGACCATCAGCAGGATCAATGCGATGACGACGATTCCGCAAGCTTTCACCCAGCGTGGCATGCCTGGGTAGGGGGGCGGCTCAGCCACGTGCATCTCCTCTCCTCGCGCGTGGTCGTCGAAGTTCTGGTTTATCACAGCAGCAGTTTATCTGTACAGTATGTCTCTAGCAAGTCATAGTGTTTACATATCGTCGTAGCGTATAATTGGCTGGTGCCGAAGCTGTGGAACGAGACGATAGAGGCGCACCGCCGCGCGGTGCGCGACGCGATCCTCGACGCCGCTTGGGTGCTTGTGGCCGAGCACGGGCTGACGTCGGTCAGGATGTCGCGGATCGCCGAGGAGACCGGCATCGGGCGCGCGACGCTGTACAAGTACTTTCCGGACGTCGAAGCGATCCTGATCGCGTGGCACGAACGCCACGTCGCCGATCACCTCGAACGTCTCGTTGAGCTCCGCGACCGAGTCGGCGACGCCGGCGAGCGCCTCGAAGCGGTGCTCGAGGCTTACGCGCTCATCTGCCACCGCCGCGAGCACCGCGGCACGGAACAGGTCGCGGCGCTCGTGCACCGGGGTGAGCCCGCCGCCCGGGCGCAGCGGCAGCTTATCGGCCTGTTCCGAGACTTGCTGACCGAGGTCGCCGAGACCGGCGTCGTCAGGGACGACGTAGCGCCCGACGAGCTCGCGAGCTACTGCCTCCACGCCCTCGCGGCGGCCGGCAGCCTACCGTCCGAGGCCGCGGTTCGCCGGCTCGTCGCGGTCACCCTAGACGGGTTGCGCCCCCCGCATTGACCCGTTCCGATGCCTCCGGGGCGGGCAACCCCACCGAACGCTTCGCCTCGAGACCGCCGGTCTGTACGCCGCGGACGAGGAGGGGGCGTTCTCGGAGATGCAGGAGACCGCCCGGTGGCCGAAGCCGGCCACGTCGCTCACCACTACCGCAGGTGTTTGCGTAACCTCGTCGATTCCTTTGAGGCCTATGCCCGGGCGCTAATGACGGCGACGCCCTGGTGGTGTGCGTCAACGCCTCTCGATCGTTGCCGTGGCATTCACCCAGGTTCAAGTACCCCGCTGCCCCGCTGTCCCTCGAGGGAACCCGACGGCGGGGTGGCCTGCTCGTAGGCGGCGACGAGCGTCGGCCCGCGAACTCTCTCTATGCGCGGGAGGAGGGGAGCGCACCGTTGAGCTCCCTTGAGAGGCGCTAAGAACGCGATAATATGCTCGACTGAGACCGGGTCTTCTGGGCGGAGGCGGACTGGTTTGGTACGCGGGACGATAGTTCGGAAAGCACTTTTGCCCCTGCTGTTGGTGGTGGCGCTACTCCTCTGCCACGGGGCTTTCGGTCCCGCCGACCGGTTCTTCCTGAGCGGCTCGGGCCCCGCGGCGGGGCACTTGGCCATCGCGGGCTCCACCACGGATCAGGGGGGGACCGCGAACTCTGAGGCCCCGGACGACTACTACGCCGTAGCCCTACTCCTAGCGGTGGGGGCGCTGTCGTGGGCGCGGCTCGCTCGCGCCCTCCCGGGCAGCCCGATCCGGGTGATGCGGGCGTTCGGACGCCGTCCTCGGCCCGCCGCCCCCCAACGCTCGCGCGGACCCACCGTCTTCCTTCTGCAGGTGATCCGGCTGTAAGGCTCCCCCTGCCTCCAGGAAGGAGGGGGTCGACGGAGAGGGGAGGCCTCCGCCTCGCGGCGAGCCGCGCGGGCACTCTCCGCAGGACGCGCACCTACCTCTCGCGCCGTCCGCTGCGCCGCTGCCCGCGAGGTCACCTCCGGCCCGCAGGGACCACGCGAGCACCCGGCCGGGTGCCGCTGCTGCGCCCCCTGTAGCGGGTTGTTTGCGCCCGCGAGGCACGGGGGCGCGGGCGGCTCGCGCCACCGACCCTCCCTTCACCGAGCGGGCCTCGCGATCGGGGCTCCGTTCGGTCGACCGAGGAGAACCGAGACCGGAATTGGGAGCGAGAAAGGGTTGCGCATGAGAAGTTTGCTGTTGGCCGCGTTGAGCGTGCTCCTTATGGCCAGCGGCGCGGTGCTGGTGGCCTACTTTGCGCTCGGCTTCAGCACCCGCTACACCGCTCAGGACGGGGCCGGCGCCGGGAGTTTCGACGTGCCCGTGCTGGAGAGCGCGGTGGATGCGCGGAGCACGTCCGTCGAAGGTCCGGAGGACAAGACGCTGAAGGTGACGGTCCCCGAGATGGCCCGCGTCAAGAACGCCGTGGTCCCCGACGCCGCCGGAGACGACCAGGAGGCGCTGAGAAACAACGTCGCGATACACCTCAAAGGGACGGGCTTTCCGTGGCAGGAGGGGGCGAACACCTACCTGGCCGGACACCGCCTGGGGTACCCGAACACCGACTCCTTCCTCGCGTTCTGGGACCTCGACGCCCTGGAGAGAGGCGACGAGGTCTTCGTCGAGGACGCCGACGGCAACGAGTACAGGTACGAGGTCTTCAGGGAGGCGGTCGTCGAACCGACGAACCTTGAGGTGACCCGGCCCGTGCCGGGCAAGGACGTGCTCACGCTGCAATCTTGCACGCTGCCGGACTACTCCCAGCGCCTCATCGTCCAGGCCGAAAAGGTGGGTTAGGGACGGCGATGCCGGGTGACCTCGAGTGGATCGAAAAAGTCGCGTCACCGCAACGAGTTCGGGAGTAGGGAGGAGGGTCGGACGTGTGGAAGACCGAGGGCAGGCGGAGCAGCGAGAAGGCGACGGAGGGGTTCGGAAGCTTCACGGCGCGTCATCGGGGGAGCACGGCCGGGGCGCGCCGTGCTCGAGCGCGGCGGCTCCTAGCCCCCCTGATCGTGGGTTGCTGCGCCGTCGTGTCGGTGTTGGTCGCGGTGGACTACTGGGCCAACGCCGGCGCGATCTACCGCGGCGTGTCGGTGGGGGGCGTGGACCTTGGCGGCAAGACGCCCGAAGAGGCCCGCGAGCTCCTCGAGGATCCGCGTCAAGGCGTGCTCCGGGAGATCGTGCTCCAGAGGGGCCCCGAGAGGTACTCCTTCGACGCGGATGAGGTCGGCGTCGCCCTCGACGCCGCCGGCACCGCCGACCGGGCGTACGCCGCGGGGAGGGAGGGAGGCGTTGCCCCACGACTCCTCGACCGGATGCTCGCGGCCCTCGGCGCCGCCGACGTGTCCCCGAAGGTGGATTACCGGCCCGAGGTCGCCCAGGCCGAGGTCGAGGATCTCGCCCGGCGGCTGGACGAAAACCCTAAGGAGGCCTCGGTCACGATCGAGGGCGCCACGGTCGGTGTCGTCGAGTCCCGGGAGGGCTACGAAGTGGACGTGCCCGGCACGATGGCCCGCCTCGCGGCGGCGGTGGGTGAGGGTGCCGCCGAGGTCAGGGTGGCGGGGGAGAAGCTGGAGCCGAAGGTCGACACCCCGGCCGCCGAGGAGGCCGCCGGGAGGGCCCGTACCGCCGTATCCGCGCCGCTGGTCTTCACGGCGGGGGGGGAGGAGTGGGCGCTACAACCCGACGAGGTAGGCCGGTCCCTCGACGCGACCCCCCGCGGGAGCGAGATCGCGGTCGAGATCGACCCCGAACGCCTCCGGGAGTCCCTTTCGGAGATGTACGCGGCTCTTACGGTCGAGCCGCGCGAAGCCGGCTACGAGCTCAACGGCGACGAGGTCGCAGTAACCGCGAGTCAGACAGGGAGGTCGGTCGACGAGGAGGCGCTCCTCGCGGACCTGACGAAGGGACTCTTCGAGCGCAAAAGCGAGTACGAGGTGCCAGTGGTCGTCGACGAGCCCGAGCTCACCACCGCCCAGGCCGAAGAGCTCAAGCCGACCGAACTCCTCGGCGAGTACCGCACGAACTACGGACTGACGAGCGATAAGAGCGCGGAGAGGGTGGAGAACCTCCAGATATCCTCGAACGCCATCGACGGTATGGTCCTGGCGCCGGGCGAAACGTTCTCCATGATCGAGAACGTCGCGGGGCTCGACTACAACGCCTCGAAGGTCATCGTCGACGGCAAGGAGACCCTGGCCGACGGAGGCGGGCTCTGCCAGGTCACCTCGACCCTGTACATGGCCGCCAACTACGCGGGCCTCGACGTCACCGAGCGCAGCCCCCACTACGCTCAGCTCCCTTACATCCGGCCCGGCCTCGACGCCACCGTGTGGTTCGGCGACGAGAACGGGGCCGGCGCGCTCGACATGAAGTTCCGGAATACCTCGGACGGTTACGTGCTCATCCGCGAGTACGTCTCCGACGACGGCTACATCTACGCCGAGGTCTGGGGACGACCCACGGGCAGGGAGGTCGAGATGGGCTCCAGGCGGGTCGCCTTGACCCCGTATTCCGCGACGTGGGTGACCCGCCAGAGGGTCACGGAGGACGGGGAGGTGATCTACGACGGGGTTCTCCACAGAGACACCTACGGGGCCCTGGAGTCCGAGAGCGGGGAGATCATACCGATGGATGCCTTCGAACCCGCGCCGGTAAATCCGTAGAGCCGAGGGGAGTTTCGTATCCGATGGGGAAGTCCGGGAGCAGCTATGGAGGGCGTCGGATACCGGGGTCGTCGTGCTTCTTCCCGTCCCGCGGGGCTGCAGGCGGCCACCGGGGGTGGCCCGTCGGCCGCAGGCACCATCGGGGTGGATCCCCGCGCCGGGCGCCCGGTGGCGGGGAACCCTTGGGCGAGTCGGCGGGGGAGAGCGGGTAGTGGGTCACCCTTGGGCGAGGGCGCCGCTCTACGTCGCCGGACTCGCCACCGCCGCTGCCTTCTCCACCCTGTTCGCCGGAGGGGCTTTACCGGTGCTCTTGGGAGCCGCGATCGTCGGCCTGCTCGCGGGCTCCTCCGGCAGGTTCAGATTCGTGCTCGTCTTGCCCGCCACCTTCCTGTACACGCTGCTCTCCGTCTACGGGCGCCTCCCCCTCTCGCCGGAGGGTTGGAGGAAGCTGGCGTCGCGCGTCGCGCGGGACGCGTACGAGGCGGCCGGCACCATGAATGCCGAGGTGCCCCCCTACGAGCCGGAGGCGGGTTTGCTGTTCATCCTCGTACCGGTGGTGATGATCCTCTTGGCCCTCGCGACCTCGGCCACGCTCTATGAGGGGAGCCCCGTCCTCTCGATCGCGACGCTGGGCCTCGCCATCGGCCTCGTCGGCACCGCCAACCGGGAGGCAGGGGTAGGGCCCTTCTTCGCCCTCTTTCTCGCCTCGGGTGTGGCCCTCCTGATGCTCGCCTCGTCCCCGAGGCCCGGGGACGAAGGGTCCGGGGACGAGGCGAGCCGGCTTCGACCGGCGGGCTTGATCGCGGGGGCCGTCGTGGTCGGGGTGGTGCTCGCGCTGCCCAGCACCCCGCTGGCCGGGGCGGCGATACGCCCGGCGCTGATCGATTGGACGCAGATCGGGACCGGCACCACCTCTCGCCTCGCGGTGGAGGCGGACGTCGGCAACTACCTGAACGCCGGGCGCGAGAACGAGCTGCTCAGGGTGAGGAGCGAGGAGCCGCTCCTGTGGCGCGGCGGTACCCTGGATTACTTCGACGGCGCGCGGTGGTCGAGCAGGGTCCGCCCAGGGGAGGACGACGGCCGGGAGGTCGCGCAAGGGGTGGAGACCCGCATCGTCGAGCAGCGCTTCGAGGTGCTGAACGCCGAAACCGAGGCCGTCTTCGGAGGGTACCGCATGGCCTCGGTCTCCCTGCCCGACGCCGAACAACGCCCCGACGGCTCCTGGGTTTCGGACGAGACCCTCTCCGGCGGCTCCCGCTACCGGGTCCTCTCGCTGGTCCCTCAACCGACCGAGCGGCAGCTCGAGGAGGCCGGCATCGACTACCCGGCCGCCGTGCGCGAGAGGTTCCTCCAGCTCCCGCGCGGCCTGCCGGGGGAGGTGGAGGACACGGCCGGGAAGATTCGCGAGGACTACAGCCTCGAGGACGCGACGCCTTACGAGAAAGCCCGGGCGATCGAGCGCTACCTGCTCTACGACGGCGGCTTCGCCTACAACCTCGACGTGGACTACGGGCGGGCGGACAGGGCCCTCGAGGAGTTCCTCGGCGACGGCAGAGAGGGCTTCTGCGTGCAGTTCGCGACGTCCATGACGCTGCTCTCGCGCGAGCTCGGGGTTCCCTCGCGGCTCGTGTACGGCGCCAGGACGGGGGAGGAGGTCGGGCCCGACGAGTACGTGGTGCGGGGGAGAACATGCACACGTGGGTGGAGATCTACTTCCCCGAGGTCGGCTGGTACCCTTCGACCCCACGCCGGGCTTCGGCGTCCCCTCCGTCATGGAGGCGAACGCGCCCGGTCCCACGGGCGCCTCGGGCACCGCGAGTCCCGGCGCGCCGGTACCTCCCGACGTCGATCGGGGCGCCGGGCGCGTCGACGAGCCCGAGCCGGACGGGCGCGGGGCGTCCCGGGAGCCTAAGGGTGGTTCGGAGACGAGCCCTGGCGCTCGCGGGTTTACCGCCGGTGGGGTACTCGTCGCCCTGCTATCCCTCGTCCTGTTCGCAGGAGGTGTGCCGATTCTCAAGCGGGCGCTCGCAGCGCGCAACACGCCCGAGGCCCTCTACAGGGACCTCGCGAGCCGCCTCCGGGATGCGACGTTGCCCACCACGCCGGGCTGGTACGGCGGGGACGAGCGGGCCCTGACCCCCACCGAGCGCCTGGTCGGGGCCGCGAAGGCGCTAGGCTTGAGGACCGAGCCGTTCGGGGAGTTTGCCCGGGTCTACTCCGAGCGTCTGTACTCGACCCGGTCGGGGACGGAGATCGTCCGACCCTACGAGGACGCCCTGCGGGAGTTCCGGAGGTTGCCGCGGTGGAGGCGCTTTCTGGGGGCGATCAATCCCACGTCCGTACTGCTACCACTGAAGCGAAAGCTGGCGAGGAGGGCGTCGCGGGCGCATCCTACGACGCCCCCGGAGGTAGCGCGCCGACGGCGCTCAGGACGATAAGCAGCACGGTGAACGAGTTGAAGGTCGCGTGCGCCACGAAGGGCGAGAGGAGGCTTCCCGTCCTCCTGTAGAGCAGGCAGAGCACCACTGCCAACAGGAAGATCGCGGGAAATATGACCGCGGATTGGTGGAGCGCGGCGAAGACGGCCGACGAGAGGAGCGCCGCCCCCAGGAAAGAGAACCGATCCGCGAAGCGGGCGGAGCCCTCCGTCCCGCCCCCCGTCCTGCGGGAGAAGAAGGCTCCCAGGCGGTACAGGCCGCCGAAGATGGCGCCACGAAAGACAAACTCCTCCACGGCGGGCCCGAAGAGCACGATCACGAGCAAGGCGGCCCCTATCGCGGCGAGCGGGCTCTCCTGCACCCAGCCTTGCAAGCCCCCCAGCAGCATCTGCTGGGCCTCGTTCTCGGCCGAGTACCCCAGAGACTCCAGCACGAGCGCGCTCAACCCCCCGATCACGAGGCTACCAACCACCACCCCGAGGCCCACCAGGAATCCGATCCCGACCGCCGCGACGAGTCCGCCTTTGGGCCTCGAGATGCCGAGGCCCCTCAAGGAGTAGCCGGCCCCTGCCCCGAGCCTGCGGGCCACGAAGACCCCCGCCCAGAACAAACCTACCGTCAACACGATCAGCACGACGTTCTGCGCCACCACCGATAGCAGCAGCACGGCCGGATCTTCGATCATTCTCGCCCCCTGGTGATTGCGCCCTGTTCGACCGGACGCGTCCGTCTCGTCGTCATGCCTTCTCCCGACCAAGCTTCTCGCGACGCAAGAAGAACGGGGCCCCGTCCCGTTTCACGACCGCGGCCCCGTGCACGCCCCCCAGGCACGTATCGTGCTGCCCACTGTCCTGTCCGATGGTCGCTCCGAACTCCGAGTATACCGCCGTGTACCGGTTATCCTGGGGCCCGCGCTCCCCGTCGAACTACGGCGGATCTGAGGCGGAAAAGGAGGCGCCCGATACCGGTACGCCCCACCCTTGCTCGGAGAGGTCACGGCGAAACCGTGAAGGCTTCGACGCGACCGTTCCCTCGGGCCGGCGGAATGTCACCGAGGGTGGCAGAAGAATCCGCCCGAGAAGCCGCGGCGTCGCGATCCGCGAGCGCCGAGGCCCATGGTACGCGACCGCGAGAGGTCGCATAGGATCTCGAACGCCGCTTCCGTGGGAACGCCCCCGACGCCGCCATCTCGCCGGCGTCGCCCGCGTCGCCCCGGTACGGCGGCATAACCTTACCCCCCCACGGTTCCGATTCGTGAAAAGCTTTTTAAACTCCCAGCGTTTCATGAGAGGACATGACGACAATACGCGTACGGCGAGGGAAGCCCGTTTCCTTATGGGGGGGCACGACTGGGTCTACCTGCTCGGCCTTCTGGTCCCCTTCGTCGTCTACGACCTGGCGTTGAAGGCCTCCCTCATCGCGGCCCTGCCCGAGAGGCCGAACCCCGCTGGCTGGCTCGGGCTTATGCGCTCGGACCTCTTGTTCGGCCTCGCGTACGCCTGCCTGTGGGTGGGCCTCTTCGCGGTTGCGAGGAGGGGTCCTTTTAGGCGCGTCGTCGTGGTCCTCTTCCACCTCGTCACGATCCTCGTGGCGCTGGTCGTCACGGGCGTCTACCGGTACTTCAGGACGACCGGCTCGATGCCGGACCTCGACCTCGTCCTCGCCTCGCTCTCTTCGCCGAAGGTGACCGGGGGCGCCGTCGCGAGCGCGTCTTCGCCCGGGCTTTTGGCGGTCCTGGGCATCGCCCTCCTCTACGCGCTCGTTGGGCCCTGGCTCCTGAAGCGTCTCTTGGTTTCTTGGGGCGAGCGGCCCAGCCCGGGACGCGGCGTCGCCGCAGCGGGGGTGCCGTGGCTCGGTGTCTTCGGATTGTTTCTGGCGTCCTACGCCCTGTTCTCCTTTTCGCTCTTTCCCGGCGGGCCGCCGGAGGCGGGGAAGGCCTTCGCCCGCGACGCGATCGTCAGCGTGGCGATGACCGGGGCGGAGGAGACGACCGCGGAGGAGGAGACGACGAGGGGCGACGGAACGGTCGCCACGGAGCAGCCGCCGCCGGACGCGAGCCTCCTGGCCACGGGCCTCGAGCGGCGCAACGTGGTGTTCGTGCACCTGGAGTCCACCCGGGCTCGCTCGGTGACACCCTACAACGAGGAGCTGGAGACCACGCCGTTCATGGACGAGCTGGCGAAGGGGAGCATCTTTGCCGAGAACGCCCGCGCGGTCGTCCCGCACACCTCCAACGCCCTCGTCGCCACGATGTGCGGCATCGATCCCCCCACGACCCCGGAGGGGACGGACTCGTTGGGGGATCGCATCCCGGCGACTTGCCTGCCGCAGCTCCTGAAGGATCAGGGGTACGACTCCGTCTACTTCACCTCCTCGGTGCAGACCTTCGAGCGGCGCCCCGAGGTCGTGAAGAACATGGGTTATGAGGAGTTTTACCCCGTCGAGACGATGGACAAGGAGGGCTTCGAGAAGGCCAACTACTTCGGCTACGAGGACGACATCATGCTCGAGCCGAGCCGGAGGTGGCTCGAGGGCCAGAAGAAGACGGGCGCGCCCTTCGTCGCGGCCTACGAGACGATAACGCCCCACCACGACTACCAGGCCCCGGACCGCTACGGGATAGAAGATTTCGCCGAGGACGAGGAGCTGAACCGCTACCAGAACAGCGTCCGCTACGTCGACTTCTTCCTGAAAAACCTCTTCGATCAGTACAAGGAGATGGGGCTCTACGAGGACACGGTCTTCGTCCTCTACGGCGACCACGGCGAGGGCTTCGGCGAGCACGGCCGTCGCCAGCACGACAACGCGATCTACGACGAGGGGCTCAGGATCCCGCTGATGATCGTCGATCCGAGGCGGGCGGGGGAGCGCGTAGAGACCCCGGTGAACCAACCGGACGTCCTGCCGACGGTGACCGACATGCTCGGCTACCGCATCCGGGGCGGCGACTACGACGGCTCCTCGCTCCTGAGACCCCTCCCCGAGGACCGCACCGTGATGAGCAGTTGCTGGAACGAGGACGGGTGCCTCGCGAGCATCAAGGGCGACGTAAAGTACATCCACCACTTCGGCGACAAGCCCGACGAGGTCTACGACCTCTCCGAGGACCCGCTGGAGAAGGACAACCTCGCCGAAGAACGGCCCGAGGTGGCACGCGAGAGGCTCCCCGAGCTGCTCGAGTGGCACGCGAGGACGAACGACGACGTGGTAGTAGACGCCGGGGAATCGCCCCGGTAGGAGGAGATCCTCCTACCGACCGCGCCGCCCCGCATGCCCCGTCCGTCCCGCCGGTCCCTAGAAGCCGGGTTCTATGACCCCGAGCACCCAGAGGGCCGCGACCAGTACGGGCTGATGCACCAGGTAGATGAAGAGGGTGTGCCTGCCCAAGAAGGCAAGGGAGCGTACCGCGAAGGTGGGGTCCTCCGTCTCGCCTCTCGTGCGCGCCCCGGGCCGTCCGGTGTCGTAGGCGGCTTTGCCGAAGGCCAACCCCAGGAGCACCACCCCGAACCAGGGCAGCAGCGGCCGGTAGTCGGGCATGGACAGGCCGATCGGCTCGATCCCGAAGGGCGCGAGCAGCACCGCTACGACAATCCCAAAGTTACTGGCATCGTACGTGGCGAGCAGGTAGATGCCCGCGGCGACGATAGGGAGACCCAGGAGGGCGAGGTAGGAGGGCCTCAGCTTCAAGAAGGGGTAGGACAGCACGATCGAGGCCCCGATGAGGTGGAGTATCCCGAAGACCACCGCCCCGAAGTCGAGCGCCCAGAAGACGAGCGTTATGAGCATTCCGTAAGCGAAGATCCTCGCGCCCCTGAGCAGCAGGTAGCGGCCGAAGGAGTTCGCCCTGCCCTCGCCGCTCGCCCTGGCGTGGCTCAGGGCGAGGGAGAGCCCCGCGAGGAAGACGAACGCGAAGGCGCTCACGTCCGCGAAGGCGCCCCAGAAGCCCGAGGTGGAGTCGATGGGGTAGCCGCCGAAGGAGTCGAGGTCGTAGACGAGGTGGTAGAGGACCACCATGAGGATCGCGACTCCCCTGGCGGCGTCCACCTCCCACAACCTCGCGGCTTTGCCCTGGGCGTGCTCCCGCGCCCCGGCCGGCGGGTTGGCGGAGCCGTTCACGAGGCGCTCCGGGCGCGGCCCGAAGCCTCGCCGGTCCCCGCGGCGAGCCCGAGGACCGCGCATTCTTCGTGGGACACCCGTACGCGACGCCCGCCGCCGCGCCGCGGGCGCAATCCCGGCGCCTCCTGGTACGCGCGCCCCCTCGGGGGACGGGAGGTGTCTTCGGGTCCTTTCCTTGCCCGGCTCATCCCAGCGCCACGTCCAGCGTCATCATCACCGTGAAACCGACCACTACCGACATGGCCGCGATGTCGGGGCTGCCGCGCCGGGCCTTGGGGAGGAGTTCCTCGGCGACGACGAAGATCATGGCGCCCGCCGCGAACGCCAGGGCGTAGGGCAGTATGGGTTGGGCCACGATCACCGCCGCGGCCCCGACTACCGCGGCGACCGGCTCGACCGCCCCGGAGAGCTGCCCGTAGAAGAAGCTCCTCGAGCGCGACATCCCCTCGCGCCTCAAGGGCATGGCCACCGCGGTGCCCTCGGGGAAGTTCTGCAACCCTATGCCGATGGCCAGCGCCACCGCCGCCGCGAGGGAAGCCCCGTCGAAGCCGGCGGCCACCGGGCCGAAGGCGACGCCGACGGCGAGCCCCTCCGGGATGTTGTGCAGCGTTATGGCGAGGATCAGGAGGACGCTCCCAGCCCGTCTTCACCCCCTCGGCCCGGCGCAAGGGTTGTCCCGGGTGCAGGTGCGGCAGGACCTGGTCCACGAGCCGGAGAAAGGACGCCCCCGCGAGGAAGCCGACGGCCGGCGGGACCCAGGAAGGGAGCCGCATCCCTTCCGAGAGCTCTATCGCCGGGGCCAGAAGCGACCAGTAGCTCGCCGCTATCATCACGCCGCCCGCGAACCCGAACATCGCGTCCAGAAGCTTGCGGTGGACCCGCTTGGTGCCGAACACGAGCGCCGCCCCGAGGGCCGTAAGCCCCCAGGTGAAGAGGGTTGCGACCAGCGCCTGCACGACGGGGCTCTGCTCGCCCAGCGTCTGTAGCATCGAATCCCTTCCTGGGCTTGAGGGGTGGTACGGCAAGAAGCAGTCATGACCCGAGGGACGCGGGGGGCCAGCGCCGCGTCGCGGCCCCTGGGGTCGTACGGTCCTTCATCGGTCCGGAGAGCCCGCCCCGCTCGGCGCTTCGGGCCGGCGGGCCGGGCTCTGGCGAAGGGTCGTGCCTAACCCTCGGGGTACCACTCCTCGCGCCATTGGCGCATCTGCTCGATCTCCCTCTGCTGGGAGGAGACGATGTCCTCGGCGATCCTCCTTATCTCCGGATCCTCGCTCTCCTCCAGGGCGACCTCCGCCATCGCGATCGCCGACTCGTGATGCGGGATCATGGCGTCGATGAAAGCCCGATCGAACGGCCGTGCCTGCGCTAGCTCCCCGGCGTCCGGCATGCCCATCATCTGGTCCATCTCCTCCGCGGACGTCTCGGTGGTGGAGCCGCCCAGCTCCTCCCGGATCTCTCCGAAGAGCTCGATCTCGGCCCGCTGCGCGTCGATGATCTCCTGCGCGAGCGCGCGGATCTCCTCGTGCTCGGCGTTCTCCAGCGCGACCTCGGCCATCTCCACGGCCCCCTCGTGGTGGGGGACCATGGCGTCCACGAACGCCGCGTCCGAGTACTCGCCGTTCGGCGCGACCATCTCCCGGGACATGGCGGACATGTCCATGGAGCCGTGGTCCATGCCTTCCATCCCCTGCATGCCCTCCATGCCGCCGGTGGTCTCGCCACCGCCGCTGCCGGTCGTCTCGCCCATCTGCATGCCGGACATGTCGCCGCCGCCGGTCGTCTCCGGGGCCGCCTGCCCGGACGCTTGCTCGTCCCCGCCGGATCCGCCGTGGTCCATCCCCTGCATGTCGCCGCCCTGGCCTCCGCCGCCGGAACCGCCAGATCCCCCGCACGCCGCGAGGGTCAGCACGGTTGCCAGAAAGAGCCCGAGCATGCCCGATCTTCTCAACGTCTTCTTCAAACCGTTTCCTCTCTGTCGTTCTCTACAACCTCTGCGTAAGGGGAGCCTCTCCCCCTACGAACGGACGGGACGCTACCGCGCACCGGCGTTTCGCAGGATCTCACCGATCTCGTCGTAGCCGTTCTGCTCGGCGTGTTGCAGCGGGGTTACGCCTTCCCTGTCGGCGAGGTTTACGTCGGCCCCGGCTTCGACGAGGAGCCGTACGACCTCCGCGTACCGCGGGCCGCCGTCGCCGAGGATGACTGCCTCCAATAGGGCCGTCCAGCCGTAGGCGTTGACCCGGTCGACCTCCACGCCGGCTTCGAGCAGATCCCGGACGACTCCGACGTGCCCGCCGTCAGCGGCGTGGATCAGGCCGGTGCCGCCTTCTTGGTCGGTGATCTCGGGGTCGGCGTCGCTGGCCAGCAGGAGCCGCAAGAGCTCTTGATGTCCCTCGGCGGTCACGATCAGTAGAGCGTTCTGGCCCGTGTCGTCCTGCGCGTCGACGTCCGCGCCGGCCTCGATCAGGAGCCGCGCTACGTCCAGCCGGTTCTCGAAAGAGGCGGCCATCAGCGCCGTCCGGCCGTCCGTGCCTCTGGCGTCCGCGCCGACGCCCTCCTCCAGTAGCCTCTCCACGGCCTCCGCGTCGCCGCGTCTTGCCGCCCCAATCAACGCTGCGCCGTCGCCCTCTCGTGCAGGAGCAAGTACCGCGTTAGCCGTGCTCCCCTCGGCGGCGCGACCGCCCTCCTGCCCGGCACCACCGCCGGTCTTCTCCGGGGTCGTTCGCCCCGAGGCCCGCGTGTCGCCAGAGCTCCCCACGTCCGTCCCCTGCACGTCGCCTCCGGACCCGGCTTCCCCACACGCCGCGAGGGTCACTGCGGTCGTCAGGAAGAAGCCGAGAGGCAGGACGAACCTTCCAAACGTCTTCGTCAATCCAGTCCCTCTTCGTCGTGTGACGTCAAGCGCACGGGGGTCGGGAGGGGGCGGAGCCGTAGCCCCACCCCCTTGAGCGACCGCGCGGTCGCCCGGCCCGAAAACCCGCTTTAGCCGAAGGACCTGCGCAGAACGTACGATCCGGCCACCACCGCGGCGACCAAGAGCGCGCCCGCCGCGGCCACGACGACCACCGGAGAGGGCCCGCCGGTCTGGGGCATCTGCATGCTGCCGTCGCCCATGGCGGCCTGCATCCCCTGCATCATGTCACCGGTGGGGGCCGGGGCCTCGATGCCGTAGAACTGCTGGAGGTACCCTGCGAACTCTTCCTGCTCCGCGCGCTGGGAGTCGATTATCGTTCGAGCCTGGTCCAGAAGGAGCGGGCTCTGGGCCTTCTGGAGGGCGATCTCGGCCATCTGTATGACGGTCTCGTGGTGCTCGCGCATCCCCAGGAGGAACATCTGCTCGGCCATGGCCGGGTCGGAGCTCTCCATGTGGTCCATCATCGCCGGGTCCATCGACATCCGCTCGTCGGGGTTCGGCTCCTGGCCGTAGGTCTCCCTGAGGAACGCGGTGAGGTCGTTTATCTCCCTGGTCTGATCCTCGATGATCCTGGCGGCGGCGTCGCGCACCTCCGGGTTGGGGGCACGGTCGACCACGGCCTGCGCCATGTCCAGCGCCCCTTGATGGTGCGCGATGACCTGGTTCGCGTACGCTATCTCGAACTCCTCGCCCTCGAGCGCCTCGAGGTCGGCCATCGCGCTGTTCATCTCTTGCATCGCCGCATCGCCGTTCATCTGCATGGAGCCATCCATCTGCATGCCTCCGTCGTGACTGCTCGCCGCGGCGATGCCGGGCGTAAGCAGCGCGAACGCCAGCACGGCAGCCAGAACTCGGCCGAACCGAAAAATCTTCAACTCTTCTCTCCTATCTCGTCTTGTGAGGGGCCAGCCCGTAAGGAGCCCGGCCCCTAAGCCTTATATTGGCGAACGGAGCACGCCCTAGACCGGCGCGTGTCACGGCAAGACCTCGCCGTGCACGGGCACCGCAGCGTGCGAGGAGAAGAATTCTACAGCCGGAACACCTGCAGGACGGGCAGCGTCGGCCCTCGCGGTAGGCATGCCAACGCGGGCAAGGCGCGCGGTCGGTAGGGGCGCAGAACCGCGGTCTCGCGTCGCCCCGTCGCGCCGATGAGCCACCCCACAAACGCGGCGCCGAACAGGGCCAGGGCGACGGCGAAGTACCCGGCGGGTGCCTGCCCGCTATCCTGTGCGCCCCCCGACGAGACGTCCCCGCCCGCGTCCCCTGGGCCGTGCTCGCCGTGGGCGTAGGAAGAGACCGCAACGGCATCCGTGGCCTCGCATCCCCCGTGGCACGTGGTCTGGTGGGCAAAGCCCAGGACGCCGTGGCAGAGCAGCAGCGCGCCGACCAGGAGCATGGGGAGCAGTGCCTTGGCTCGCGAGGACGGGTGCGCTACGACGCGCCTCACGAAGGGTGCCGCATGATGTCCGCTGACGGAAGTCACGGTACCCGAGTGTACCCCGAACCCGCGGCGAAAGCCGTGACCGTAGAACCGAACCGCTCGAAGTTCGCTCACGCCCCTTCGAGCGGCAGGCCAGCGCGCTGCCAGGCGTCCATGCCGCCCTCGAGGTCTACGACGTCCTCGTAGCCGAGCGCGACCAGCTCTCCGGCGGCTTCGGCGCTCATGCGCCCGCTCTTGCAGTAGACCGCTATCCTCGCGCTCTTGTCCCCGGGCAGCCGATCCAGGCTCCGTCCGATCTCGTCGTACGGGATGGAGAGGTCGGTGGAGGGCAGGTTCCCCTCGAAGGGCACGTGCGTGTTGACCACAACGACGCCCTCGTCTTCCGCCAAGCTCCGGAACTCGGCCGGGCCGAGGCGGGCGTACGAACCTGCCCCGGGGACCTCGACCGGTCTTCCGGGTGACGTCTCGCCTCCCCCGGACCCGCCGGCGCCCGCCCCGTCGGTCCCGCCGTTCGCCTCGTCGCCCCCGGAGGTCGCGGGCGACGTTCCGCAGGCGATGGGCAACAGCGCCGCGCCCAAGACGAGCAGGCTACACAGCAGCTTGCGTATCACGGCGCATCGTTCCCTTCGCTCGCCCGGGTGCAGGTCGGGCCCCGGAGGGCGTCGAAGCCCGCGTCCGTCGGGACGGCGCAGGCCCTCTGGCCGGCGAGGCGGACGCGGAGGGCGTAGAGCAGCAACCCCACCGAGAGGAACCCGAGGACCGGCTGGACCGGCGCGAAGTACGTCATGGCACCACCGCTCCCGAGCGCCAACACCACCAGCTTGTTGCAGACCGGGCATCCGATCGCGAAGACCGAGAACAGGCCACCGCCGATCGCCTTGCTCTCCGAACCCGGGGCGGAACCGGCTCCCGAGTAGGAGACATAGGTAGCGACCAGTAGGCCTACCAGGACCGCGCTCGCGAGCCAGAACGGGTAGTTCCACCACTCGACTGGCGTCATGCGGACGTAGAACGGCGTCTCCAAAATGCCCGTGGGCACGCCGGAGACGACGAGCCACCCTCCGCCCGCCAGAACGGCCATTAAGTAACGCCGCATGCCCCAGCCCCGCGCAAGGGCCAAGGTCTTCGCGAACCTCGTCTCGCTCGGCATCAGATACTCCTCCCGAACTGCCCTTCTACAACCTACAACAGCGAAGGCGGTAGCCGCATCCCATACCTCGAGCGCTTGCCTCCCCGCGCCTCGCGCTCGATCTCGTCTCGCTAGCCTTTCCATTGCGAGGAGGATACACGCTACGGGGGCAGGGTATCAGGGGCGCCCTGACGAAGGCCGAGGCTGAGTGTTCCGCCGGACCTCTTCGTCGCCTATAGCAACCTGGCGCTCGAGGGCTTCGGCGTAGCGTCGTGGACTCCCGCGTCTTGGAAGCTCACGACGCTACGTCTCTTCCGCTCCCGTGCCTCCTCGTACCAGGCGGGCGTGGTCCACGTGGTAGAGGGCTTCCTTGAGAAGCACGCCCAAGTGAGCGTCCGCCAGCGCGTAGAACACCCGCTGACCTTCCCTACGGCGCACGACCAGCCCCAGATCCCTCAGCACCCGTAACTGGTGACTCGTGGCAGAAGGGCTCATCCTTACCGCCTTCGACACCTCGCCAGTCTGGAGCTCCCCCGCCTCCAACAGCGCAAACAGCGCCCGCACGCGCGTGGAGCTCGACAGCGCCCCCATAAGGTCGGCGACCCGTTCGTCAACCTCCCCGTCACCTAGCACGTCTCGGGGTTCCAAGAGCCGGGCGTCGGGGAGGCCTTCTTTGAAGTGCGGCATGCGCAAGATTGTACTACGGATGAGAGTTGTCACATTTGAAGAACTCTGCAAATACAGTACACTTCCCGGCGCGTTGATGGTCTTATTGAAGAAGAAGGGTGCCAGGTGTTCTGGAAGAAGTGGCTAGAAGAAGCGTTCGGTCGCGGGCACGAACACGCCCACGGTCACGAACACGCCCACGGGGCGACCGATCCTTCGGTAATCACCTCTGAAAAAGGCATATGGGCGGTGAAGTGGTCCTTCGTCGGGCTGTTCGCCACGGCGCTCGTGCAGGTCGTCGTGGTACTCGTCTCCGGCAGCGTAGCGCTGCTGTCGGACACAATCCACAACTTCGGAGATGCCGCGACCGCGATCCCGTTGGGGGCCGCCTTCTGGCTCTCGCGCATGGGAGCGAGCAGGCGTTTCCCGTTCGGATACGGGCGGGTCGAGGACCTCGCGGGCGTGGTCGTGGTGCTCATCATCCTCTTTAGTGCCGTGGTTGCCGGTTACCAGGCGATCGAGCGCCTGCTCGACCCGCGGCCCGTGGGGCTCCTCTGGGCGGTCGCGGTCGCGGGGGTAGTGGGCTTCGTGGGCAACGAGGCGGTGGCCGTCTTCCGCATCAGGATCGGCCGGGAGATAGGCAGCGCGGCGCTCGTCGCCGACGGCTACCACGCCAGGACGGACGGCTGGACCAGCCTCGCCGTCCTGTTGGGGGCCGTGGGAGTGTGGTTCGGTTACCCTCTTGCCGACCCGGTGGTGGGGCTCCTTATCGCCGCGGCGATACTCGGGATAGTGTGGGAGAGTGGCAAGACCGTCTTCACGCGTCTGCTGGACGGTGTGGAGCCGCAGGTGCTGGACAGCGTCAGGCACGTCGCCGGCGCCGTCCCCGGCGTCGAGGAGGTATCGGACGTGCGCGCCCGATGGCTGGGGCACCGGCTGCGCGCCGAGGTCAACGTCGCGGTCCCGCCGGGGCTCTCCGTCGCCCGAGGACACGCCATAGCCCGAGAAGTCGACGAGCGGCTTCGTAGCGAGATGCCTCACCTCGACGCTGCCCTGGTCCACGTGGACCCGCTCGGGGAGTCGGGGGAGGAGCACCACCGCGGCGCCCTGACCGAGCGGGAAACCGGCGCGGGGGTACGCTGGCACTGACCCCCACGCCCGTCAATTGTGTTCCGGTCGACGCAAGGGGAAGGTAGCCGGACAAGCCCGCGCGACGGAGGCAGTTCTAACGGGGTTAGCGAGCGCACAGGATTGGATCAACCAACGCTGATGCCGCAAGCCGAGCAATCCATTCGCGGACCCGCCTGCTCCCGAAAACCAGGGGTGGCTTCACCGAGCTATGTCGGAGTTACCCTGGCGACGACTCTCTACTCACCAAGCGCGTAGCCGAAACGTCGCGCGCCATGCTGCCGATGAGGGCGTTGAGGACCTAGATGGCCATTAGCCGTAATTTCGATATCTGCTAAAGAGACGGCGGGGTTTGCGTCGCTCGGCTTCAAGCGTCAGCTAGAATCTCTTTCGAAGCCCTCGCCGACGTGATCCCAAAAGATTGTTAGGCGGCTATTCCGGAGAGGACGCCCTTGCAAGCGCTCTCGCAGCGGCGGCACGCGTCGGCGCACGCCTGGCAGTGCTGCATCCCGTGCTGAGCGTGGTTCTCGCACTCGTCCCCGCACAACCTGCAAGCTTCGGCGCAAGCCTGAAGCGTGGCGCGAATCATCGCGGGCTCGGTTGCCGTCTGGCGGGAGAGGATCTTCCCGGTGGCGTCGCACACGTCGGCGCAGTCGAGGTCGAGGCGGATGCAACGGGCGAGCATCTGGACGTCCCCCTCGCCGAGGCAGGCGTCGGCGCAGGCAGTACACGCCTGGGCGCAGTCGAAGCACGCCTCGATGCACTCGACGAGCGTAGCCTGCTCGACCACAGGCTGGCTCGGATTCGTCTGGACCATCTGCTGGGCGTGGGTCATGCCCGATCCTTTCGGTAGCGATCATACAATCAACCCACGGGTACCCCGGGACCCTATCGGGTAAACGGCGTGTCATGCACCTTTTGGTCCATTCGGACGGGGGTAGACGTAGGCGACTTCCGATCGTGCAACGTAATGTTGGGTCTCGGCCGGCGGATGCCGAAACAGCGGGGCGGTAGAATAGAAGAAACGTTCACACAGTATGTCCCTGGTTGCGGAGGTGCATCCCGACTTGTCCGGTTACATAAAGGCGGGGAACAAAGCAAAGCTTGCCGAACGGCTGGACCGGATAGAGGGACAGGCCAGGGGCATAAAGAGGATGGTCGATCGGGAGGCGTACTGCGTGGACATCCTCACCCAGATCGCAAGCCTCGTCGCCGCCTCCGAGCGGGTCGCCTCCATCCTCCTCGAGGACCACATGGACCACTGCGTCAGGGAGGCGCTGGAGAACGGGGAGAGCGCCGAGGAGAAGATCGAGGAGATAAAAGCCGCCGTGGAGCGCTTCAGGAGGATCTGAGCCCGCCGGGAAGGCACTCCGCCCCCTTCTGGTCGGTGCTCGCGCTTTCGGGGCCAAGGCGGCCCGGTTCGAGTCCCTTGTGCCAGCACGTCAGGCGGCGACGGCGAAACCGCAGAACCGGGCGGGCCCGGAGGAATACTCCGACTCCCCGCCGAGCCCCCCGGCTCAGGTCCTGCGCTCGGACGCCGGCCTCTAAACGCCGCCAAGGTTGGTCTGAAACCCGAAGGCGACCCTTCCGTGGGGCCGGTGCGTCCACGCCGACTCCACCCCACGCACCAGCGCTGCGTATCGTGGCGGCTCGCGGGATTCCCCAACGCATCTTGCAGTGGGATACAGGGGTACGGTAACCTTCTGGAGGGCAGCGGGGAAGAGCGACGTATGAAGACTGAAGGCTCGGGAGACTATTCGTTCCGAGGAGGTGTCGCCGTCACTTGAGGGTACTGGTGGGTTACGAGGACGCGTACCGCTTGTACCGGCTGGTCTTGGCCGCGGCCATAGAAGATTCGCGCCCGCACCCAAGGGTTCGTTCCGTTGCTCTGGCGGACATGGGGTCGGAGTTGGCGGCCTTCGATCCGCACGCTGTCGTGTGCAGCCGTCCGACCACCGAGTACGGGCGCGGTAACACGTCCGCTTGGTTGCAGCTCCCGGCGGAGCCGAACCAGCCGGGGTACATCTGCCTAGGTGGGGATCACGAGGTAGCAGTCAACGCGGGCCTGGCGAAGGTGCTCCGCGTCCTCGACGAGGCGGAGGAGGGGCTCCGGAGGGGAGCGCTGGAGGGCCTATCCTGAGCACGGGGCGCGCCGCGGTCGAGGGACGGTCCGACCTGCCGGGAAGGCTCCGCGCCGAAACCTCTCGGGAATGGAGGCGACGAGGCTTCCCAAGCCGAACCATGTGGTAGAGGCAAGCGCTGCGGGAGCGCACGGTGCGGTCGCGCCCCTTCGCGGGCGTAGTCCTTCGGCAACCAGGAAACTCGCCCGGTCGGTGGTCGTAGCGTCCCGGTGGGAACAGCTCGGCCACGCCACGAAAGGCAAGCCCCGCTTCCAGACCTCGACGTAGAGCGCGAAACGCCCAGCGGGACCAAAGCCGGCGAAACCCTTGCTCGAATCCGTTCCGACTACGTATGACCTTTCGGAGGCGATCCCCCGTCGAGCATCCCCCGTCCGGCTCGACGACCCGCCGCCTTACCCCATCTCTCCTCGTCCGCCCGCGGCGCCGTCGGTCCTCCCAAAACGCCGTCCCGCGAAAACCGGTAAGCTCCGCCTCCGACGGAGGAGAGCGACGTCAAGGGGGCACAGGACGGGACGGACGCAGAGCACGCAAGAGGTGCGCGAGGACTTCGACCGGATCGCCGGCCTCTCCCGAGAAGGCGGCTGGGACCACAACTCCCACTACCATCCCTTACTGCTCCGGCAGCTGCCGCTACGCCTGCACGAGGCCCTGGAGGTCGGGTGCGGTACCGGGGCGTTCGTCCGGTCGCTTGCGGGGCGCTCGGAACGCGTCCTCGCCGTCGACCTCTCGCCGCGCATGGTCGAGGTCGCCAGGGCCCGCTCGAAGGGGTACACGAACGTCGAGTACGCCGTCGCCGACGCCAACTCGTGGCCTTTCCCCGAGGGACGCTTCGACTGCGTGGCCTCGATCACCGCGCTGCACCACCTGCCGTTGGCGCCCACCCTCCGCAAGATGGGAGACGCGCTTCGGCCCGGCGGGCCGCTACTCGTGCTCGACCTCTATAAGGCGCGGAGCCCCGCCGACTACCTCGTGGGCGCGTTGGGGTTCCCCGCGAGCAAGGCCATCAGGCTGGCGAGGACGGGCGCCATGTCCGGCCCGCGGCAGCCGCCCGAGCTCAGGCGGGCGTGGGAGGAGCACTACGCCACCGACCGCTTCCCGACCCTCGCCGAGGTGCGCGAGGCGTGCGCCGAGGCGGGGCTTCGAGGGGCGAGGGTGAGGAGGCGTCTCCTCTGGCGCTACTCCCTGGTCTGGCGCAAGCCGATGCGCTAGGAGAGGCCCCCTGCCGGAGGAGGCTCGCCGCGGGCTTACGCCAGCCACCAGCTTAGGTCCCGCTGTGCGCCCCAGACCGTGCGGCAAGGTTTGCCCCCTCCGCTTGTCCGGCGATGGCGGACCCGCCCGAGTCGAGTGACGGCCCGTTGCCGCCGGGACGGCTCTTGCGGCAACGGGCCGTCACTCGCTCGAGCCTCCCTTCGACCGCGCAGACGTTGTTTCGGGAGGGAAGGCAAGTGCGCGCCGCGAAGGGAAGAAGTACTCTTGGTATAGGGTACAGGGGTATGGTAAGCTACTGCTAGGTGTTGTTAGAAAGCGAGGTGCGCTGGAGTTGGGCAAGACGAACGAGAAGACGCTCACCATCCCGGTCACGGGGATGACGTGCGCCTCCTGCGTCAGGCGGGTCGAGAGGGCCCTCGGCAAGAAGGAGGGGGTGGCGTCGGCGAGCGTGAACTTCGCCGCCGAGAAGGCGACCGTCGAGTACGACCCGAAGGCGACGAACCCCGAAGAGCTGGTGGGGGCGATCGAGGGGGCCGGCTACGGCACGGACGTGCGGGAGACGACCTTCGGCGTGACGGGGATGACGTGCGCGAGTTGCGTCGGGCGCGTGGAGCGGGCCCTGAAGAAGAAGGTCCCCGGCGTCTTGGACGCGAACGTGAACCTCGCGAGCGAGAGGGCAACCGTGCGCTATTTGGCCGGCGAGGCCGAGCCGCGCGACCTCGAGCGGGCCGTCGAAGGCGCGGGCTACGGCGTGGTGCGCGAGGGTGAGGCGGAGGCCGAGGCCGAGGACGCCCACGAGAAGGAGTACCGCAGGCTGAGGACCGACTTCCTGGTGGCGGCGGGGCTCACGTTCTTGATCCTGATCGGGAGCCTGCCGCACATGCTCGGGGTCATGCTCCCGGTCCCGATGGGCTGGCTGAACCTGGGGCTCCTGGCCCTGGCCACGCCGGTGCAGTTCTGGGCCGGGTGGCGCTTCTACCGGGGCGCGTGGGGTGCCCTGCGCCACGGGCAGGCGAACATGAACACGCTGGTGGTGCTCGGGACGACGGCGGCCTACGCCTACAGCGCCGTCGCGACGCTCGCGCCGGGGCTCTTCGCCGGGGGCCGGGCCGACGTTTACTTCGACACCTCGGCTTTGATCATCACCCTGATCCTGCTCGGCAGGCTCCTCGAGATGCGCGCCAAGGGCCGCACGAACGAGGCCATAAAGAAGCTCGCGGGGCTCCAGGCCAGGACCGCGCGCGTCGTGCTCGACGGCGAGGAGGTGGACGTCCCCGTCGAGGACGTGGCGACGGGCGACGTCGTCGTGGTGCGCCCGGGCGAGAAGGTGCCGGTGGACGGGCGCGTCGTCTCGGGGTCGTCCTCGGTCGACGAGTCCATGATCACCGGCGAGAGCATACCCGTGACCAAGAGGGAAGGCGACGAGGTCATCGGCGCCACGGTAAACGCGACGGGCTCGTTCCGCTTCGTGGCGACGAAGGTCGGCAGGGACACGGCGCTCTCGCAGATCATCAGGATGGTCGAGGAGGCCCAGGGCTCGAAGGCCCCGATACAAAGGCTCGCCGACAGGATCAGCGCGTGGTTCGTGCCCGCCGTGATCGCGGTCGCGACGCTCACCTTCTTCGTCTGGCTCGTCTTCGGGCCGGAGCCCGCGTTCACCTTCGCCCTCCTGAACCTCGTGGCCGTCCTGATCATCGCCTGTCCGTGCGCGATGGGGCTCGCCACGCCGACCTCGATCATGGTCGGCACCGGCAAGGGCGCCGAGGCCGGCATCCTCATCAAGGGCGGCGAGGCCCTCGAGGGCGCCCACAAGCTCGACACGGTGGTCCTCGACAAGACGGGCACGCTCACCAGAGGGAAGCCCGAGCTGACCGACGTGGTGGCGACGGACGGCCTCCCCGACGGGGAGCTCCTCAGGCTCGTCGCCTCCGCGGAGCGCGGCTCCGAGCACCCCCTGGGCGAGGCCATCGTGCGCGGCGCCAAGGAGCGCGGCGTCGGGCTGGCCGACGCCGGGGAGGAATTCGAGGCCGTCGCCGGCGGCGGCGTCAGGGCGACCGTCGACGGAAGACGCGTCCTCGTAGGCAACCGGCGCTTCCTCGACGAGGAGGGTATCTCCGAGGACGGGCTCGTCCCCATGGGCGAGAAGCTCGCCGCGAGCGGCAAGACCCCGATGCTCGTCGCCGTGGACGGGCGTCCGGTCGGCCTCGTCGCCGTGGCCGACGTGGTGCGCGAGGAGTCCGCGGAGGCCGTCCGGCGGCTGCACTCCTTGGGTCTCGAGGTCGCCATGCTCACCGGCGACAACCGGCGCACCGCCGAGGCCGTGGCCCGGGAGCTCGGCATAGACCGCGTCCTCGCCGAGGTGAGGCCCGGGGACAAGGCCGACGAGGTCAGGCGCCTGCAGGCCGAGGGGAAGAGGGTCGCCATGGTCGGCGACGGCATAAACGACGCCCCCGCCCTGGCCCAGGCCGACGTCGGCGTCGCCATCGGAACCGGCGCCGACGTCGCGATGGAGGCCGCCGACCTCACCCTCGTCGGCGGCGACGTCAGGGGCGTGGCCCGCGCGGTGGCCCTCTCCAAGGCCACCGTGCGCAACATAAAGCAGAACCTGTTCTGGGCCTTCGCGTACAACGTCGTCCTGATCCCCGTCGCCGCCGGCGCGCTCTACCCCTTCTTCGCCGGCCAACCCGGCGGCGTCCCGGAGGCCCTGCGCCCCCTCCTCGGCGAGTACGGGTTCCTCAACCCGATCCTCGCCGCCGCGGCGATGGCGCTCTCGTCGGTCACCGTACTCGCCAACGCCCTCAGGCTGCGTTGGACGGAGGTCTCTTGATACCCCCCGTGGGTATAGGTATAATTTTCGGCATAGGGGCCTGGCCGGGTCCCCGGTTCCCGAGGAGGCGTCGAGGAGGAGATGACCGAGCAGCAGGCCGGAGAGCAGGAAATCCACGGTTACATAAAGGCCAAGGACAAGGAGAAGCTACAGAACCGCCTGAAGCGCATCGAGGGCAGGTGCGCGGGGTGCAGCGGATGATCGAGGAGGAGGCCTACTGCGTCGACATCCTGACGCAGATAAGCAGCTACATATCGGCCTCGGAGAAGGTGGCGACGTTGGTCCTGAAGGACCACATGGACCACTGTGTCCGCGCGGCTCTCGAGGACGGCGGCGCCAACGCCGAGGAGAAGGTGCGCGAGCTCCAGGAGGCCGTGGAGCGCTTCATCAAGCTGGATTAGGAGAGTGGGGGCCGTCGCCTCTGGCGGCCCTTCGCCGAAAGGAGCAGTCGAAGATGACGAAGACCACCGTTTTGAACGTGCAGGGCATGACTTGCGGCCACTGCGAGATGAGCGTCCAGGAGGCGCTCGACGAGCTCGACGGGGTGCAGGGCGCCAAGGCAGATCGCGCCACCGGGAACGTCGAGGTCACCTACGAGGAGGACAAGGTCTCGAACGACGAGTTCAGGGAGGCCATCGAGGAGGTCGGCTACACGGTCGGGTCCTAGCGCGTACGTACGTCTAGGGGCGCGGAGCAGAGGGGCGGGGGGAAGTCTCCTCCGTCCCTCTGCTCGTGGACACGGTGTGGGCTGCACGGGCCGTACCACGAGGAACGAGGGATCGTTGGCATGGCAGAGAAAACAGGACACCGTTCGAGGTTCAGCCGCCGGGAGTTTTTGGGGCTCGCCGGCTTGAGCGCCGGGGCCCTCGCCCTGGGTGGATGCGGCATGCTCCCGGGCGAAAAGGGGAGCGCCGCCCCGCCGTCGGGCATCGTCGATCTCGACCTCGAGGCCGCCCCTTTCGATCTGGAGCTGAGCGGTCGGAGGTACTCGACGTGGGGGTACGGCGGCGGGCTGCCGGGGCCGGAGATCAGGCTCAAGGAGGGGAGACCTTGCGGGCGGCGGTGAGCAACCGCCTCCCGGAGGGGACGAGCATCCACTGGCACGGCGTGCCACTCCCGAACGGGATGGACGGCGTCCCCGGCGTGACGCAGGAGCCCGTCGCGCCGGGCGAGAGCTTCACCTACGAGTTCGAGGCCCGCGCCCCGGCACCTACATCTACCATTCCCACTCGGGCTGCAGCTCGACCGCGGCCTGTACGGGGCGCTCATCGTCGAGCCGAAGGACGAGACCCTCCGTTACGACCGCGAGTTCGTGCTGGCCCTGGACGACTGGCTCGACGGGGCAAACGGTGCGTCGGAGGACGCCCTGAAGGATTTGAGGTCCGGCGGCAGCACGATGGACGGGATGGGCGGCATGGGGGACATGGGCGGGGGGAACGGCGGTGCCCCGGCCGAGACGCCGCAGGACATCGCCTACCCGCTCTACCTCGTCAACGGCAAGCCCGCCGACGACCCGGAGGAGCTCGAGGTGCGGGAGGGGGAGAAGGTGCGCATCAGGCTCATCAACCCATCCGGCGCCACGATCTACCGCGTCGCGCTCGCGGGGCACCGCATGACCGTCACCCACGCGGACGGCCAGCCGGTGGAGCCGGTCGAGGTCGACGTGGTCCGGATCGGCATGGGCGAGCGCTACGACGTGATCGTGGCGGCCGACAACCCCGGGACGTGGCAGCTCGCCGCCCGAATCGAGGGGGCGGACGACGTCGCGCGCGCCATCGTGCGCTACGAGGGAACACCGAGGATGCGCCCGCCGCCGACGGGAGCCCGCCCGAGCTCGAGGGCGAGCTCTTGCTCTACGAGATGCTCCGGGCCGCGCCCGGGACGAGCGTCCCCCCGAAGGTGAGCCCGACGAGGTCGTGCCCCTCACCCTAAACGGCGACGAGGAGACCTGTGTGTGGACGGTGGGCGACGAGGCCTTCGAGGAGGCCGACAGGATCCCCGTCGGCCGCGACCGGCACGTCCGGTTCGAGTTCGAGAACAAGACCATGATGCCCCACCCGATGCATCTGCATGGCCACTTCTTCCGTGTGGACAACGGCACCGGCCGCGGGCCCATGAAGGACACGGTCCTCGTGGAGCCGGGCCAGAAGCTGAACATCGACTGGGTCTCGGACAACCCCGGCGACTGGGCCTTCCACTGCCACCAGGCCTACCACCAGGAGGCCGGCATGATGCGCGTGGTGAGGGTGGCGTAAGGGCTCCGGCGGTCCCTCGGTAGGGGTGGCGCGAGATGAGCGGCTCTGCGGCCGCGCAGGCTCGAGGTCCCCGAACCGACCACCGTCCCCTTCGCCCCGCCGGGTTCGGCTCACGGCGCAACCGGGGTTTAGGGGATACCCCCTAGGGTATTGGCTAGCGCGTGGAGCGGGCGGCGAGCACCCGGCAGCTCCGAGGCGTCGGTGCTCTCCTGCCCGCCGTTGCCGCTAGAGCCACCGACGGGAGGAGAAGCAAGGCATGGCGACGCAGAACGGAAGGACCGCCCCGGCGGAGCTGGTAGTAAACGGGGAGTACTCCGACGAGCGCTTCATCGACATGATGGCCGCTCATCACGCCATGGCCATCGAGATGGCGAAGGTAGGCCGGAAGAACGCCGAGCACGAAGAGGTCAAGCAACTGGCGGAGGGGATAATCTCCGAGCAGCAGGGCCAGATAGAGGAGTTGAGCTCCATAATGGAGAGGGAGTTCGGCTCGCCCGAGGTGGCGGACACGATGAACCCGCAAGATTCGTCCATGTACGCCATGCTGATGCCGGACCAACTCGCCGGGCAACGCCCCTTCGACAAGGCCTTTATAGACTCCAACGCCCCGCACCACGCCGCAGGCGTGGAGATGGCCGGAGTGGCCCTGATGCAGAGCGAGAACGCCGAGATAAGGCGCCTTGCCCGGAGCATCGTAGACGCCCAATCGCGGGAGCTGGGGCAGATGATCGGGTGGCGCCAGCAGTGGTACCCGTAGGGCTGACCCTCCGAGTCTGCCGCGCCCCCCGCCCTTGGGGAGCCAGGTCGGCTTGTTGTATAGGGGGTAGGGGTATACACTGACGGCGATACGGTACGAGGAAGAACCGCGACGTCGGGACGGTACGAGAAATGAGCACCACGATAACGGCTCTACAGCAGTACGCGTTGTTGCTGGGTCTGATCGTCGGGACGTTGGGGCTGGTCTTGAGCCTCTACGGGATCTCGCGTTCCGTGTCCCGCACGCGCGCGGAGAAGGCAAAGGACGTTCCGGCCACGTCCGGCGAGCTCTCGCCGGAGCCGGTGTGGGTCCGCTACCACGTCCGCTACTACGGGTACGCGCTTCTTTTCCTGGCCTTCGACATGGAGATGGCGTTCATGTACCCGTGGGCGGTCGTGTACAGGGAGCTCGGGCTCGTCGCCCTGCTCGACATGGGCGTCTTTCTCGCGATCCTGTTTCTCGGGCTACTCTACGGGTGGAGCCAGGGGGCGCTGAGGCGCCAATGAACGCCACCGGCCGGCGGGAGGCGCGGGTCTCGTGGCTCGGGCGCCTCATGGCCCGGGCGGGGGCCCAAGAGCTCGCGGCGTTCGTCGTCCCCGGCCCGGAGGTCGCACGCTCGCGCGGTCTGAACCTTGCGGCGGCGGGCCTGCCGATCGCGGATACGCCGCGGCACGCCAGCGTGCTGGTGCTCGTGGGCGAGGTGCCGGCCGGGCTGAAGGACGCTGCGGCGGTGGCCTACGCCCAGATGCCGCGCCCGCGGGCGGTCCTCGCCGTCGGGGCGGGGGACGTCTCGCCGCTCCCCGAGCCCGACGTCTCCGTTTCCCCCGACCAGGACGCCCTCGCCGAGGGCGTGGCGGAGCTACGGCGCTCCTTCGCCGAAGGCGCCTTCTGTCCCGGAGCGGCCGACTTCGACGTCGAGGCGGTCCGCACCCGGACCGAGTACGCCTGCCCGATGCACCCCGAGGTCGTCCGGGAGGAGCCGGGATCTTGCCCCATTTGCGCGATGGACCTCGTGCCGCGCGACGCCGCCATGGGGGGCATGGATCACGGAGGTATAGGCCACGGCGCGATGGACCACGGAAGCATGGACCATGGCGCCCACGACGACGGCTCGCAAGGGACGATGGAGCACGACGGTCGCGAACACGAGGACCGCGGCTCCATGCACCACGAGGAGGACGGGGAGGGGCGAGGGGAGCCGGACGGCGCCCACGAGGAGGCCGTGGATCACGGCTACATGCAGCACGGTCCGGGCACCGACTCGGGGAACCGCGTGCACACGGGCCACGGCGAGATGTCCCACGGTGAGACGGAGCAGGCCGAGAGCCAGGCCGTGGCGCGGTATGCCTGCCCGATGCACCCGGAGGTCGTGAGCGACGAGCCGGGCTCTTGCCCGAAGTGCGGCATGAACCTCGTTCCGCGCGAGGGCGATGGGGCGAACCGAGAAGAGCACGGCGGACACGCCGGGATAGAGCACGAGGGCGCCGCCGGGGAACACGAGCCGCACGAGGGCATGAATCACGGCGGAGAGAAGGACCACGCCGGGCACGAGGGTGGCTCGGAAGAGCAAGCCGGCGCCATGGTTCATGGCGGCCCGGACCAAGGCGACATGGATCGCGGCGGTACGGACCACGAGAACATGGGGCATGGCGGCATGGACCACGGGGGCATGAACCATGGTGGAATGGGCCATGAAGGGATGGATCACGGGGACATGGGCTTTATGTCGATGGTGGAGATGACGCAGGGGACGCCGCGCAGCTCCGACGGGCTCCAGATGGAGTGGGTGGAAGCGACGTTCGGGCCGCTATTCCCGGGGTTGCCGGGGGGGCTATCCCTCACGTTCACCCTGGACGGCGACACCGTCGCCGAGACGGAGGTCGGGGGGGAGATGGAGGGTTGGGCGCCGGTCGAGATCCTGGCCGGTCCGGCGGACGGGCTCGCCGATCGCGCCGCGCGCCTGGACCCGCTCTCGCCGGTGGCGTACCGCCTTCTGGCCCTTCGGGCCGTCGAGGACGCCACGGGCACGCCCCCCGACGAGGAGACGGCCCTGGCGCGGGTCGGCGCCCTGGAGCGCGAGCGAGCGGCGAGCCACCTCGGGTGGCTGGCGAGCTTCGCCCACCTTTTGGGCTACGCATGGCTCGAGGGGCGGGCCGCGAGGCTGCAGCTCGCCCTGCTCGGGGCAGAGGACGCCGGCGCGGTCGCGCGGCTCCGCGGCGAGGCGAAGGGCCTCGGGCGCAGGGTCGAGCGGACCCCGCTGCTCCGGCGCAAGCTCGCGGGGCTCGGCGAGCTCGGCGAGGAGTCCCACGTGCGCGGCCGGCTGGCTAGGGCCGCCGGGAGGTCCGCCGATGTTCGCGCCGACGACGAGGCGTACCGGTCTCTGGGCTTCGGGCCGGTCGTCGTGGATGGCGACGACGCCCTATCCCGCCTCCGGGCGAGGCTCCGGGAGATCGAGCAGAGCATCGACCTCGTGGAGAGGGCGGGCAAGATCTCGCTCCCCGACGGCGCGCCCCGGGAACGGGAACCCGCCGCGGGCACGGGGACCGCGACCGTGGAGACGCCGCGCGGGGCAGCGACGCTCGGCGCGACGTTCGAGGGGGGAGAGGTGGTCGAAGCGGAGCTCGATTCGCCCTCGACGCGGCGCCTCTCGCTGGTCGAGGGCGTGACCGAGGGGCAGGAGTTCGCGAACGCCCTCGTCGCGGTGGCCTCGCTGGATCTGAGCCCGTGGGAGGTCGCGCGGTGAGCACGGTGGTGGTGATCATCGTGCTGCTTGCGGCGGCGTACGGGGTCGCGGTGCTGGAGGGCTGGGCGTCTACGGGGCGCTTGCGGCCGGCCGGGCCGGTGCTCTCGGGGTGGCGCTCCTCGGGCGCGAATCGATCGTGCCGAGGCAGCCCGACAGGATCTTCTTCGAGGTCGGGCCGGTGCTGCTCCTGGTCTCGGCGGTGCTGGCGGCGGCGGTCCTGCCCTCTCGCCGGGGCTGGTCGTCACCGACCTCGCCACGGGTGCGCTCTTCGTGAACGCGGCGTGGGTCTACGTGATGGTCGCGCTCCTCATGGCCGGCTGGGGGCCGGACGGAGCGTACTCGATGGTGGCGGGCTTCCGCTTTTTAGGCCAGCTCGTCGGCTACTCCATGCTCATCGTCATGGCGGTCACGGCGGTGGCGATGCGCGCCGAGTCCTTGTTCACCACGGACATCGTGACCTCGCAGGGCGCTCTGCCGAACGCGGTCTACCAGCCGGTGGGCTTCCTCCTGTTCTTCCTCGCCGCGATGGCGGTCTGCTTCTTGCCCCCTTTCGACTTGCCGACCGCCCCCGGCGAGCTCGCCGGCGGGGTCGAGGCCGAGTACACGGGGGCGCGCCTCGCGGTCATGCGGCTCGGCCGGTTCGTTCTGGTCTTCACGCTCGCGACGGCGGTGACGGTCTTTTACCTGGGCGGGTGGCTCGGGCCGGTCCTGCCGCCGTGGGCCTGGACGCTGCTCAAGACGCTTTTCGTGGCGGCGGTGATGCTATTCGCCGGCCGGTACGTGCCGAGGTTGCGCGAGGAGCACCTCCTGGCCTGGGGCTGGAAGATCGGTATCCCGCTCGCGCTCCTGAACATCTTCTACGTGGGCGTCGTTCTGCTGCTGTTCGGGTCACCGTCCTCGACGTCCATGTAGGTTGCTGGGAAGGGTGATGGCATGATCTTGCAGGCGGTTTTCATGGGCCTCTTCGGGCTCGCGGCGATCTGGTTCGCCGTGGTGGTCTTCAGGACGGCCTCGATGGTGCGCTCGGCGCTCGCGCTCCTGTTCTCGCAGGCGGCGTTGGGCGCGATGTTCCTCGCGATGCAGGCCGAGTTCTTGGGGGTCTTGCAGATCATGATGATGGGCACCGAAATGGCGATCATGGCGATCTTCATGGTCATGTTCATGATGGACCCGGGCGGTCTCTCCGGGATGGAGATGACCCACCAAAAGCGGGTCTCGGTCATCGCCGGGGTGGTCGCGGCGTTCGGTGCTCTCGGCGTGGCCTTCCTCGCCGGCTGGGGACCGGTCGTGGAGGCCGCTCCCAGCCCGCGGGAGCAGTTGGTGGGCCTGGGCCTGGACCTCATGGAGCGCTCCATGATCATCTTCGAGGCCACCGGCGTCACGATCCTGACGGCCATGATCGCGGCCACGGCCGTCGCGGTGGCGGCGAGGGGCATCACGAAGCGGAAAGAGGAGCGCGGATGATCGCGCTCTACGTGGCGCTCCTCGTCGGGGCGATCCTGTTCGGCATCGGGCTCTACGGCGCCCTCTCACAGACGAACCTGGTGATGATCATGATGGGCGTGGAGGTGATGCTGGGCGGCGCCCTAGTGAACCTGGTCGCCTTCTGGCGCTTCCTGAGCCCGGAGAACTACTCCGGCCAGACCTTCTTCCTCATCGTGATGACGGTAATGGCCCTCGACATGGCCGTCGGCTTCGGCGTGGGCACCGCCCGTTTCAGGGCGAAGGGCTCGGTCGAGTCGGAGGAGGCCGGGGAGTTGAAGGGGTGACGATCGCCGCCCTGACGATCCTCGGCCCCCTGGCGGCCGCCGCCCTCATCCTCGTCCTGAGGCGCGTCGCCCCGGCGCTCGCCGTCGCAGGGACCGGCGTCTCACTCGCCGGCGCGCTCCTCACGCTGGTCCGCGTCGCGGGGGGCGCGCGCTACGAAGCGGTGCTGCCGGGGCTGCCGGAGATGCCCTTGCGGCTCGTCGTCGAGCCCCTGACGGCGGTGCTCGCGGCGCTCGTCGCGGTCGTGAGCTTCTTCGTGATGGTCTACGCGGTGGGCTACACGACCGGGGAGGGCGGCAAGGTGCGCTTCTTCTCGGTGATGTCCCTGTTCGCGGCCGCCATGCAGACCCTCGTGATCGCCGGCGACTGGGTACTCCTGCTCGCGGCGTGGGAGGTCATCGGGTTCGCCTCGTTCCTCCTGATCGGGTTCGACTTCGAGCGCGCGGGGGTGGGCCGGGCCGCCCTTCGCGCCTTCCTCTACACCCGCTCGGCCGACCTCGGGCTCTACGTCGCCATCTTCGTCCTGATCTCCCGCACCGGGACGAGCGAGGTTTCCGCCACCCTGGGGGCGGGCGGCGCGGCGGCCGTCGCGGCAGGGCTCCTCCTGCTCCTCGCCGCGATGGGCAAGTCCGCCCAGACGCCCTTCCACGGCTGGCTCCTGGACGCGATGGCCGGTCCCACCCCGGTCTCCGCCCTGCTGCACTCGGCCACCCTCGTCGCCGCCGGTGCCGTGCTCCTGATCCGCGCCTTCCCCCTGCTCCCGCCGACGGTGCTCGTCGTGGCGGGCGTCGCGGGCGGCCTGACGGCGCTCGTGACCGGCCTCACGGCCCTCGCCCAGCGCGACCTCAAGCGCCTGCTCGCGGCCTCCACCGCGAGCCAGTACGGCCTTATGCTGCTCGCCGTCGGCGCCGGCTCCCCCGTGGCGGCCCTCTTCCACCTCCTCGCCCACGCCGCGACCAAGAGCTCGCTCTTTCTCGGCGCCGGCGTCTTCCAGCACGCGGCAGCGGGCTCCACCGATCTCGCGGACCTGGAGGGCGTGGGCCGCGCCCACCGCCGGGTCTTTCTCGCCTTCGTGGTCGCCGGCCTCGCCCTCGTTGGCGTCCCGCCCCTGAGCGGTTTCTTCTCGAAAGACGCGATCCTGGCGGCCTCGTTCGCCTCGCCCGCCGCCTGGATCCTCGCCCCACTCGCCCTCGCCGGGACCCTGCTCACCGGCCTCTACGTCGCCCGCGCCCTCAGGCTCCTGTGGCGCGGCACGGAGGAGGCGGGGTCCGTCGCCGGCATCGGGTGGATGGGCGCGGGCCTCGCCGTCCTCGCCGCCCTGTCCGCCACTCTCGGCCTTGCCCTGCCCCTCGTCGCCGACCTGCTGGGGGCCCCGGCGCCGGAGGAGACGCTGCTCGTCGGCGCGGCCGGTCTCGTCGCCGCGCTCGTGGGGCTGGCCCTGGGTTGGCGGATACCGGGCTTCCGGCTGCTTGGGCCGCTCCTCGGGCCCTCCGAGAGGGGCTTCCGCACGGGCGGTGGATTCGACGGTCTCGTAGCCCGCCCGGCGCTCTCCGCGGCGCGCGCCCTCGACCTCTTCGATCGGGGCGTGCACGCCGTCGTCTTCGGCGTCGCGCGGGCGGGCCTCGCCCTGGCAAGCGCCTCCAGGGTCGCCGACGAGCGGGGGTTAGACGGCGTCATCCGCGCGCTCGTGCGCGGCGCCCGTAGCCTCGGGGGACGGGCGCGCCGGTTGCAGTCGGGGCTCGTCCACAGAGAGCTCCTGCTCGCCGCCGCGGGCGGCGCGCTCATCCTCGTGTTTCTGGCAGTAGGCGTAATCGGTTTATAGAGAGAAGGGGTAGGCGAATGTTTCCCGTAGTCTCCGTAACGCTCTTCCTCCCGCTCCTGGGTGCGCTCGTGCTGGTATTCTTGCCGGGGCTCTCCGCGCGCGCCGCGCACTTGGTCGGCCTCGTCGCGGCCGGGCTAACGCTCGTGGCCTCGGGGGTGGTGTGGGCTCGCGGAGCTCTCGGAGGGGGCTTCTCGCAGGTCGAGGAGGTCCCCTGGATCCCCTCCCTTGGCGTCGCCTACCGGGTGGGGGTGGACGGCATAAGCCTGCCGCTCGTCCTGCTCACCACGGTCCTGTTCTTCGTCGCCCTCGTCTTCTCGCTGGAGATAACCGAGAGGGCGCGCTCCTACGTGGCCCTCTTCCTGCTCCTGGAGACGGCCTCCATCGGGGTCTTCGTCGCGCTCGACGCGATCGTGTTCTACGTGTTCTTCGAGGTGACGCTCGTCGGGATGTACTTCATCATCGCCGACTGGGGCTACGAGGGACGCCAGCGCGCAGCGCTCACGTTCTTCATCTACACCCTGCTCGGCAGCCTGCCGCTCCTGCTCGCGATCCTCGGCCTCTACCTGGCGTCACAGCCCAACACCTTCGACATGCGGGAGTACATCGCCGACCCGCCGCTCACCGGGCTCGCGGCGATGCTCGCCCTCGTGGCGATGCTCGTGACCTTCTTCGTGAAGACCCCGGTCTTCCCGGTCCACACGTGGCTCCCCCTGGCGCACACCGAGGCCCCGACCGCCGGCAGCGTGATCCTGGCCGGCGTCCTGCTGAAGATGGGCACCTACGGCCTGGTCCGCTTCGCCCTGCAGATGACCCCGGACGCCTTTCGCGCCGCCGCCCCCTACGTCGCGATCCTCGCCGTCTTCAGCGCCCTCTACGGCGCCTTCGTCGCGCTGGCGCAAACGGACCTCAAGCGCCTCGTGGCCTACACGAGTGTCAACCACATGGGCTACGTCGTCCTCGGGGTAGCCGTCGCCGCCGCGACCACCGACGCCTCCGTCGCCGCGCTGGCCCTCGACGGGGCGGTCCTGCAGATGGTGAGCCACGGCGTCGTCACCGGCGTCCTCTTCCTGCTGGTCGGCGCTCTGCAGGACAGGGCGCACACGCGCGAGATGGGCGCCTTCGGGGGGCTCCTCCGGGCGGCGCCCGTCCTGGGGTGGGGCTTCATCCTGGCCGCCTTCGCCTCCCTGGGGCTGCCGGCGCTGGCCCACTTCCCGGCGGAGTTCCAGATCTTCTTGGGCACGCTCCGGGTTTACCCCGCGGGCGTGCTGGTGGTCCTTGGGATCGTGGTGACGGCAGGGTTGTACCTGCGTGCCATAGTGACGGTCTTCCTCGGCGAGCTGCCCGAGAGGTGGAAGGGGACGAAGGATCTCGACGCGCGCGAGCTGTTGTCCATAGGCCCGCTGCTCGCGCTGACCGTATTGATCGGGGTGGCGCCGTTCCTGGTGCTCGGCGTGGTCCACGAGACGACGCGGGCGATGGGCCTCCTGTGAACGGGATGCAGGACATGCCGCAGGGCGGCGGGGGGATGCAGATGGCCCAGGACCTGGCGCTGCTCGCACCCGAGATCGCCGTTCTCCTCACGGCGGTCGGGGCGCTCGTCTTCGAGATGCTGCGCCTGCCGAAGGTCTCCCTGCCGTTCACCGTGATAGGGCTGCTCGTCGCCGCCGGCCTGACGGTGCCGCTCCTCGGCACCGAGACCACGGTCTTCTCCGAGACGTTCCGCGTGGACGCCCTCTCCGAGTGGGCCAAGCTCGTCCTCCTGCCGGCCACGGTCCTCTGCGTCGTCCTCTCTTACCCCGAGGTAAAGGACACCGACCGCGAGGGGACCGTGTACGTCCTCTTCTCGATGACGGCGTTGGGGGCGCTCGTGCTCGCCGGAGCGGGGGACGTCATGTTCCTCGTAATCGGCGTGCTGCTCTCCAGCGTGGGCTCCTTCCCTTTGGTCGCCTACCCCCGCGACGACCGGGCCACCGAGGCGGGGATGAAGTACTTCGTCTTCGGGTCGGTGGCCCTCGCGGTCATGATCTTCGGGATCACCTACTGGTTCGGGGCGACGGGCTCCACTCTGATCTCGGACCTCCCCCGGCTTTCGGGTGCCCCGCTCGCCGCCGTCTTCGGCCTCGTCGCGGCGCTCGTCGGCCTGGGCTACAAGGCCTCGCTCGTCCCGTTCCACTTCTGGGCCCCCGACGCCTACGACGGCGGCCCCGTCTCGGTGGCGGCGTTCCTCTCGGTGGTCCCGAAGACCGGCGCGATCTTCGCGATCGCCCAGATCGCGCGCGACCTCCCCGCCGGGGCGAGCGGCTGGCCGCTCGCCGTCGCCGCCCTGGCCGTGCTCTCGATGACCTACGGCAACCTCGCGGCACTCGTGCAGGAGAACGTCGTGAGGCTCCTCGCCTACTCGGCCATCGCCCAGTCCGGCTACTTCCTGCTCGGGGTCGTCGCCGTGGGGGAGAGCGGCCTCGCCGTGAGCTCCCTCGTGGTCTTCGCCGCCGCTTACGCCGCGATGAACATCGGGGCGTTCGCGGTCGTGGCGCTCGCCGGGCGGGATCTCAGGGACTTCGCCGGCCTCGGACGGTCGAGGCCGGCGGCGGGGGCTGCGATGGTTGTCTTTTTGATCTCGCTCGTCGGCATCCCCCCCTTGGGCGGCTTCGTGGGCAAGTTCCTCCTCTTCGGCGCGGCCATCGACGCCGGGTTCGCGTGGCTCGCCATCGTCGGCATCCTAAACAGCGTCGTCTCGCTGGCCGTATACCTAAGGATCGTGGTGTCGATGTACGGGCGGGCGAAGGAGGCCCCCGTCTCCCCGCGGCCGGTCGCGGCGGTATGGGTGACGGCGCTGGTCTTTACCGTCGGCGTGGGGCTCGCAGCACAGGTGCTGCTAGGGCGGGTGGCGTGAGGGCACCAGACGGCGTGGATCCCGCCCATCCCTTGCTTGTTGCGTCTGCGGCGTGCTTGTGCGAATTATTCGCGTCTGCATGGAGACATCGTGTACCAAAACCTTGCGCGAGAGGGGGGTGCGCGTCACCCCTCAACGGGCCCACGTCTGGCGGCTCCTGGCGGGGTCGGGGGGTCACTTCCCGCCCGAGGAGATCTGGGAGCGTACGAGGGACGAGCTACCCGGGATGGAGCTTTCGACGGTCTACCGAATCCTGGACGCGTTGCGCGAAGCGGGCCTGGTGGTGGACAGCCGCTTGCCCGAGGGTCCGCGCGTCTTCGAGGCCCGGGCCTCGTCCCGCCCGCACCTCGTCTTCGAGCGGTGCGGGCGGGTGGGGCACCCCGAGCCCGAGGCGGCGGAGCGGCTCTCACGGGCGGCGGGGCGGAACCTCGGCGGGTCCGGGTCGAGGAGCTGCACGTGGTCGCCCTGGGGCTGTGCGCCCGCTGCGCGGGGGATTGACCCGCAAGGAAACCGAAGGGGAGGGTACGCGTGTCTGTGCTCGACGGTTGGCTGGAGGGGTTCATGCACGGCTCGGCAGGCTTAGGGATGGTGCTGCTGGTGAGCCTTTTGTTGGGTTTGCGGCACGCCTCGGACCCGGACCACCTGGCGGCGGTGACCACGCTCGTCGCCTCCGACGAGGAGCGCGACAAGCTGCGGAAGGCGGGGCTTTTGGGGTTGGGGTGGGGCCTGGGCCACGGCACGACGCTCGTGCTCGTGGGGCTGCCGCTCGTGCTCGTGGGGCGCTACCTTCCCGAACCCGTCTCCCAGGCCGCCGAGGTCGTGATAGGGGTCATCATATTGCTGCTGGCCGTCCGGCTCCTCGCGAGGTGGCGACCGGGGCTCTTGCGCGCGCACACCCACGACCACCCCGCAGGGGGGGCGGCGCCTCACCGCCACGTGCACTCGCACGCGGGTAAAGTCGGCGGCAGCCACGAGCACCAGCACGCGAGCGCCCTGCGCACGCCGCTCTCGGCGTACGGCGTGGGCCTCGTACACGGGATCGGGGGGGCTCACGCTGCTTCTGCTCTCGACGATATCCGACAGGACCGAGGCCACGGTAGCGCTCCTGCTCTTCGCGGCGGGGACGGCCGTCTTCATGGCGGTGCTCTCGACCGTCTTCGGGCTCGTCATAGCGGGCGGGCCGATAGGACGAAACTTCGAGCGGGTGGCTCCGGTATTGGGGGTCCTGGGCGTGGCATTCGGCCTCTGGTACGCCCTCGGTGCCTTGGGCCTCGCGAATTACCCCTTCTAGTCTACGAAGGGTGCGGGGCCGAATCGCTTGAGCGTTGTTCAAGCGTCGGTACAGGACCGGCCCCACGAGCTGCCCGAGCATGAGGCGGAGCACGGCCCCGTGGAGAGCCCTTCTTGCCGCGGAACCCTTTCCAGATCTTCACGGCATTGGTCCAGCCGCTTGCCGGCTTCATGAGAGCCTGAGGGCGCTCCCACTTCCTCCGGGTAAAACTGGCGGGGAGGGCCGTCGCGCCGATGTCGCACGCGTCCTGCTCCGGGCGAATGGCCGCTCCGTGCGGGAGAAGGAAAGCAGGAAGGAGCACGACCTTGAACCTTGCTCACCGCCTCGTTTGCCGTTCGGGACCTTGGCGGTGGTTTGTCCGGCGCAGGTTGGTCCCGTGGGCCCTCGAGGGGCTGAACCTGGGCGAGAACGTCCTCGAGCTGGGGCCCGGTCCCGGCCTCACCACCGACGTCCTCCGTGAGAGGGTCCCCCGCCTCACCGCCGTCGAGATCGACCCGCGGCTCGAAAGCGCCCTGCGCAAACGCCTGGGAGGCACCAACGTCGAGGTGGTCCGGGCGGACGCGACGGCGCTGCCCTTCCCGGACGGCTCGTTCTCGGCCGTTCTATCGTTCACCATGCTGCACCACGTGCCGTCCGCGGCCCTCCAGGACAGTTTGCTGGCGGAGGCCCGGCGTGTGCTTGGCCCAAGGGGTGTCTTCGCGGGGACGGACAGCACGCCGAATCTAGCGGCGCGGTTGGCGCACCTGCGTGACACGTGGGTTCCGGTGGACCCGTCCACCTTCTCGCGCAGGCTCGGGGCGGCCGGGTTCCGCGACGTCGCGGTGAGTAAGGGACCCGGAGAGTTCAGGTTCCGCGCGTTCGGGCATAGGGAGCGATCCGGCCTCAAAGCGGCGCCCTCCCTCTCCCTCCCTTCCTCGCGGTAAGCCCCCGGACCGGGCCGCGCAAAGCTGAACCACCCAAGCGCACGCTCCCGAAAACACTTGACAGACTTGACAGAATCTGGAGCTCGCGGTAAGATTGTTTCGGAAGGACGGGAGGACTCGATGCTCGGAGAGCTCGAACGCAGATTGGAGAGGTACGGACCGGAGGAGAGGGCGCGGCGCGAGAGGTTGATCGGCAGCCTCGCCTCGCTGGTCCTGTCCGACGACTCCGGCGAGAAGATGAGGGAGATCGAGGAGATCCTCGAGGGCTTCCCGAAGGTCTCCGAAGAGGAGGAGCCCTCGCCGGCGGCGCTTGAGGCCGCGAGGGCACGCAACTTGTTGCGGGTGCTCGAGGACCGCCGCCGTCTCAGGAGCGAGTGCTTGAGGCCCGCGGAGGTCGGCTCCTCCATGGGGGTGGGCCGCGAGAGGCTCAGGCAGTTGCGCGAGGCCGGCAGGTTGGTGGGGATACGCCAGGGTGAGAAGAGGCCGACGCTGTACCCGTACTGGCAGTTCGGGGGCGACGGGGGGGCGCTTCAGGGCCTCGAGGAGGTGGTGCGGGCCGCGCGCGAGGCCGGCATGGGGGAGGAGACGCTCCACTTCTTCGCCACGGAGCCGAACGGCAGGCTCGGGGGGGAGCGCCCGGCGGACCTGCTCAGGCGAGGGGAGGCCGGCAAGGTGGCCGAGGTATTGCGTTCCTCCGGCCTCGGCCGTTTCTAGGGCGTCCCCGAGATTGCCGCCGCCGAGGCTCAAGGCACCGCCGCGCGGAGCGCTGCCGGCGGTGGGCCTCCGCGCGTGGGACAAGCCCCTGTATAGGGTGCAGGGCTCGGTCCCGCACTCCGGCAGCCTCGGCACCGAGGCGTACCCGACGCCGCTGCACCGCTTCGACGCGCCCGCGGGCCGCTACCCGATCACCTACGCCAACGACTCCCGCGTCGGGGTCTTCGCCGAGGTCTACGTCGACAGGGGCCGCAGGCTCGGGATGGAGGACGCCGACCGGAGGCTGGTGCGCATCGAGCCGGACGCGCCGCTGCCGGTGTTGGACCTGCTCTCGGACGACACCTTGGGCCTGCTCGACCTGGACGAGCGCATCTCCACGGGCGACGACTACGAGCGGTGCCAGCAGTGGGCCCTGAAGGCGTACGAGTCCTTCGAGGAGCTCTGCGGCATCCGCTACGGTGCCAGGTGCGCCGGGCGCCGGACCGCGAACTACGCGCTCTTCGCCGACCGCTGCGCCTCGCGCGTCGAGGCGCGAGATCTCGGGCGGCTCGCGGACCTTGCGGACGTGGTCTTGGCCGCCGCCGACGTCTACAAGCTGCGGGTGCGGTTCCTGGCGTGACCGAGACCTCGCGGCCGAGACGATACCGCACGAGCACGCCGGTCCTGCCTACCGCCCGCGGCCGGTGTACGCCGTGCTCGAGCCTGCGGATCCAACACGAGCGCGCGCCTCTGGTCTGCAGCGGCGAGCGCCCTCGGCCCTAGGGCCGAGGGCGCTCCGAGGAAGGATCCGGCGGCTTCGGCTCTTTTAGTCGAGCCGGCACCTGCTCCACCGCCTTTTGGCGATCAAGTCGCGTGCGCCGGTAGATCGACATGCAGCTTTCATGGCTTCTTCACGGATTCTTCACGCAGGACGGCTAAGCTTTTCGGCTCCGAGTTAAGAATAGAGTCGATTGGAGGCGTCGGATGAGGGCAGGCTTCGGGAGAAGGGGTTTCGCGCGATGGACATGAACAACATGGACATGGGCAGCATGGAACCTATGATTCCCGCGTGGTTGACGGTGGTTTCCTGGCTCTTCGTGGGGATCGCGGTGCTGTGCGCGGTCGCGATCCTCTACGACGTTTACGGTCGCGGCTACCGTCAGCGCAACGGGGCCATGGAGGCGGTGTGGCCCATAACCGCTCTCTACCTCGGACCCCTCGGGCTCTGGGCCTACAACCGGTATGGCCGCCCCCGCAGCGACAAGTGGCGGAAGGAGAACGGCGCTCCCCCCGCGAAGAGCCTCCCCGTCGCCGCCGCGACCGGGGGCACCCCGGGCGGCGCCGCCTCGGCGGTAGGACACGTTATAGGCGTGCCGCTCGTCGTCTTCTCCGGCCTGACAATCGCTGGTGAGGCGCTCTGGGTAATGATCCTCGTCATCGCGGTAATCGCCACCCTGCTCCTGTTCGTATTCGAGTACTTCTTCTCGACCGTACCGAAGCGCGGTCTGCGCCGCTCGGGCAAGGGGCTCGGGGTGGCCCTGCTGATAGCGGTCGTAACGGTCCTGGCCTTCGACGTCGGCATGGGCGGCTGGATGCTGGTGATGCACTTCTTGCTCTTCATGCCCCCCCTCACCGACGTCACCTTCCTGTTCCTCATGCAGATCGGGTTGATCCTGGGCTTCCTGACCGGCTACCCGGCGGTGCTGTGGCTCGTCCGGCGCGGCATAAAGACGGCCGCGTGAACGCGGCGAGCCCCAACCTTCCGCCCCTGACAGTTCGGATCTTGGGAGCCCCGTAGTAGCGGCCCCGCGGGCAGGGGAAACCTTCTGGTTTCCCCTGGTGCGTCGCCAGACGTGTTCCTACCGGATCCGGGATGGCCGCCGCAACCGGTCGTCCCTCGTCGGCGCCGCCTCGGGTGAGCGCCAGCCTACCGCTCGCCCCATCGACATCGATCCTTCGCCGGTCCTTCACGGCTTCTTCACGACGGTTGGTTACCTTCATCCGCGAGGACGGCCGAGCCTTCTCGGAGGCTCCAACCCAACGGGAGGAGATAGAAATGAGCGACGCTTCAAACAAAGGGCCGAGGGAGATCTCGCATAGAAGTCTCGCTCCGGACGGCACGGACGCCGCGCGGCACGAGACACCTTCAGAGGAACCGAAGGACGCCGGGAGCGTCGCCGGGGGCCGCTCGAAGGCCAGGCCGGTGGTGGCCGGACTCGTCGCCGCGGCGCTGCTCGTGGTCGGGGGCGGGGCGGTCTACGCCCAGGGCCAGGGGAGCTCGATGATGGGTGGGAACAACGCGGAATCCGGGGCAGACGGCGGTAGCATGGGCGGTATGATGGACGGCGGCCAAATGGGTTCGATGATGGGCGGCGGGGGCGGTGTGGACTCGATGATGAGCGAGGGTATGATGAGCTCGTTCGACGAGGAGCAGCCGTTCGACCTGCAGTTTATCGACGGGATGACGATGCACCACGAGGGCGCGATCGTGTCGAGCGAGCACATGATTTCCGACTCCGAGCGGCCGGAGCTTCGCCGGCTCGCCGAGAACATCCGGCAGAGCCAGTCCGAGCAGGTAAAGCAGATGCAAGCCTGGCGCGAGGAGTGGTACCCCGACGCCGGACGAACCTCCGGGATGCCCGCCGGCATGATGAACGAGGTGATGGGCGACGGCAGCATGATGGAAGGCATGATGGGCGGCTCCTTGCAGGAGACGATGGGTGGCAATGCGACCGACGAGATGTTCTTGCGGATGATGATCCCGCACCACCAGATGGCCGTCGACATGGCCGAGAAGGCGCTGAAAGAGGCCGATCACCCCGAGCTCGGGAAACTCGCCCGAACCATAAGGGACGAGCAGGCGGCGGAGATCGAGCTGATGAAGGGGTACCTGGACGAGATCGAAGCCGCGGGCAATGGGCAGGAAGACCGGAAGCCGGAGGCCGGTGAGCAGCACCACGGGCACTAGGGAGGACGGCCACGGTTCGAGCTCAAGACGGGCTGGAAGGATCACCGGGACCTTGCGGTCGAGGAAGGCGTAGGGCGAGAGATGGGTACGAAGCGCACGATACTGTTGGTCGACGACGAGCCGAAGCTCGTCAAGGTCGTGCGCGAGTACCTCGAACACGACGGCTACCGGGTCGTGAGCGCCGGCGACGGGCGGGAGGCGCTCGTGCGCTTCCGCGAGGCGCGGCCGGACCTAATCGTCCTCGACCTGATGCTGCCGGAGCTGGACGGTTTGGAGGTCTGTCGCCGCCTGCGGCGGGACTCGAACGTCCCGATAATCATGCTGACCGCCCGCGCCGAGGAGGTCGACGAGCTGGTGGGGCTGGAGTTGGGGGCCGACGACTACGTCACCAAGCCCTTCAGCCCGCGGGCCCTGCTGGCCCGCATCCGCTCGGTCCTCCGGCGAGCAAACCCCACCGATAGCGGCGAGGAGACGCTCTCTGCGGGTCCGTTGCGCGTGGACCAGGCAAGGCACGAGGCGACCTGGGAGGGGGCACCGTTGTCGCTCACCCCGACCGAGTTTCGCCTCTTGGCTGCGCTTGCGAGGCGTCCAGGACGGGTTTTCGACCGGCTGATGCTCCTGGAGAGGATCCAGGGCGAGGCGTACGGCGGATACGAGCGCACAATCGACGCGCACGTGAAGAACCTGCGCAAGAAGCTCGCCGCGGTAGGCGGCGAGGCGGCCGCCACCAGCATCGCGACCGTGCCCGGCGTCGGCTACAAGATGGAGGAAGCCCGCCGTGCCCAACCGTCTGCGTAGCTTACAGGCGAAGCTCACGCTCGCCTTCCTCGGGGTCGCCCTCGTCGCGGTGGGGGTGCTCGGACTGCTCGTAGGGAGGGCCTCGAGCGGCGCCTTCGAGGAGTACCTGATGGGCCGCCGGACCGGCGACCTCGGCGCAATGGACCGGATGATGGACGAGATGATGGGATCGCGTGCCAGCCGGGCGGCGATGGAGCAGATGTTCGGTCCCGCCGAGCGCGCCTACCTCGAGGCGATAACCGACTCCTTGTGGATCGGCGGCCTCGTGGCGGCGCTGGCAGCGGTGGGGCTTGGCCTGCTGTTCGCCCGCCGGATCTCCAGCCCGCTACGGGACCTCACCCTGGCCGCCCGGAGGCTGGGCGCCGGGGATTTCGAAGGGCGCGTCCCGGTGAGCGGCAGGCGCGACGAGCTGGGAGAGCTCGCCGAGGCCTTCAACTCGATGGCCGAGGCGGTCGGGCGCCAGGAGACGTTGCGCCGGCGCATGGCCGCCGACATCGCCCACGAGCTGAGGACCCCGCTCGCGGTCATCCAGGCGAACCTTGAGGCCATGCTCGACGGCGTCCGGCCGCTCTCGGTGGAGGAGGTGGCCGACGTACACCGCGAGACCAGGCTACTCTCCCGGCTCATCACCGACCTGCGCGACCTCTCGCTGGCGGAGACTGGGCAGCTTCCCTTACGCAAGGGGGCGACGAATTTGGCCGCGCTGGCGCGCACGAGCGTCGCCCGCTTCGCCTCCCGTGCGAAGGAGAGAGGCGTCCGGCTCGCCGTGGAGATCGCCGAAGACCTGCCGCGGGCGGAGGTGGACCCCCATCGGATCGACCAGGTCTTGGGCAACCTGCTGGACAACGCGCTGAGGCATGCCCCGCCCGGCGGCGAGGTGGCGGTAAGCTTGAAGCCGGTCGCGCAGCACGACGGGGTGAGCGTGACCGTCCGCGACACCGGTCGTGGCATCCCAGAGGAGCACCTCCCCAACGTCTTCGAGCGCTTCTATCGCGCCGACCCCGCCCGCTCGCGCGAGGGCGGGGGAAGTGGGATCGGCCTCGCGGTCGTCAAGCAGCTTATCGAGGCGCACGGGGGCAGGGTATGGGCGGAGAGTATACCCGGCAAGGGCGCGACCTTCGGGTTCTCCCTGCCGACCGAACCGGGCGACCCCAATCCGAGCAGATCCCCAAGGAACACGGTAACAGGAGGTTTAACGGGTTGAAGATGCTGAAGATGTGCCTGAATTGGAAGGTGCTGGTCGGGCTCGGGGCGGTTGCAGTAGGGATCTACGCGGTCGCTCCCGCCACGATGGCAGCTGCTTTCCCCATCCTGGTGCTGGCGGCCTGCCCTCTGTCGATGCTGCTGATGATGAAAGCGATGCACGGGGACCGGAACGCGAGCGCGGTCGGCGGTCCCGAATCGTCCCGCGAAGACCGACTCGCGCGTCTAAAGGCGCAGCAGGCCGCGCTGGACGCGAAGATCGAGGCTTTGGAGCGGGGCAATAAACTTCGATCCTCGGGACGAGCGGACGGCAGCCAGAAGGACGGGAGAAGGTGAATTGAGCAAGACAACGAACGCGAGGGGCGAGAAGACGCGGCGGTCACCGCTGCTTCTCCGGGGGATGCTGGCCGTGCTCGCGCTCGCGGCCCTGATCGCGGCATACGCCTTCCTGACCGGCGGCCCCGGTGCGCCATCGCCAGGGGCGGGCGCGTCCGAACGGCCGCTCGTAGGCGGCGACCTCCACGCGATGACGGTGGATCCCGAAGATCCGGACCGCGTCATGGTCGGCGGTCACGGAGGTGCCGCGATCAGCGAGGACGCCGGGGCGACGTGGCGGCAGATCGACGACCTTGAGGGCGCGGACCCTATGGGTTGGGTCGTCGACCCACGCAATCCCTCGCGGATGTACGCCGGTGGCCACCCGGGCCTCTACCGCTCCGGCGACGGCGGGGAGAGCTGGGAGCGGGACAACTCCGGCTTGCCCGCCACCGACGTACATGGACTCGGCATGGACCCGAGCGATCCCGATACCCTCTACGCTTCCCTCGTCGGCGCGGGCCTCTACCGCAGCCCTAACGCCGGCGAGAGCTGGGAGGCCGTGAACGCCGGGGTCGGCGTCATGGGCCCGATCCTGGTGGACCCTGGCGACCCGAGAACCCTCTACGTCGCCGGAATGGAAGGCGACTTCCTGCGGACCGAGGACGGCGGGAGAACCTGGCGACGCCTCGGCGTCATACCCGGTGGCATGGCGATGTGGGTCTCCCAGAGCGTCGCCGATCCGGCCGTCGTCTACGCTGCGGCAGGCGGCGGGGCCTTTGAGAGCACCGACGGCGGGGAGAGTTGGCGGCCCGTCGGCGAGGGGCTTCCCGCCGGCGTGTCGACCGTCGCAGTCGCCCCAGATAACCCGCGGGTCGTATACGCGGGCGTGCTCGAAGGGGAGGAGGCCCTCGTGTACCGTAGCGGTGACGGCGGGGAGAGCTGGGAGGCGCGGAACGGATGATCGCGCTAGAAGTCGGCGAATGGACCGCCAAGACTTTAAGGATCAGGCGGGCTCCATGCCGGACGCGAATCGCTTGATGGCTCTCCAAACGGAAGATCCAGGCGCTTAGACGGTGGCGGGGGTCGCGCACGGGCGCATTAGCGTGGCAGCCACGACCCTCTACGCGGGGCCGCCGTCGAGGACCTCACCGGCCTCCACTTGGAGGACGCGCCGCCGCTTAACGGCGTGTGCTACCCGTTGCAGGTTGCGGTCACGCCTTTCTCGGGCAGGATTTGTAGCGCGTGCAAGCTTTGACAGGAGCAACACCGGCGAAGAGCGTCCACCGGGACGCCGCACGTTGAGTACCCGTAGTAGGAGGTCGGCATGAAGATCCACGCAAACCCTAACAACGGCGTAGTATGATTGCCAATTGGTCGCTGAGGTGCGCTCTCGAGCCCACCTGAGGCCCCTATGCCCAATCGGGCGGTCCGTACGACCTAGCGGAGGACCTCGCGGCTGCAGCCCCGCTGTTGAAACGGACGGTAACCGGCCGCGGGATGCTGCACATTACCGGCAGGGCTCTGTTTGGGGTCCTGCTCGCCAGATGCGGAGCCGGCGGTTCTGCTGATGACGACGCCACCGCAGGTTCCACGGGACGAGCGAACCCGCACGCTTATCGCCGCCGGATGCGCCGGGCCGATCGTCGGGTACGGGGAGGTCGCGTGCGCCTCTCCTTCGTCTCCGGCAGCATCCGTGGGGACCGGCTGCCTTCTCGGCTCGAAATGCCGAAACCGGGGATCGAGTGTACTTCGAGGGCATGGTGGGTTCCGAGAGGATGGAAGGGGTGGAGGGTCTCGGCTCGGGCGACGGTCGTAGCGGCGGGGCACCGAGCATGGGGGGCAGCCTGAAGGCCGAGAGGGGCAAAGACGTCGTGCCCGGGGACTGGTGAGGTCCCATGGGTGGCAGAGGCCCCCATCCCTGAACGTCCTCGGTGGTCCGTTCCTGCCAAGCCTCGCTGCAGCCGGGCGTTGCGCTGCTGTTGGCCGAGTTTGATCCGTCGAGGCGACGCGGGTTTGTCGACTTTACCCGGCTGAACACCCGTACCGACGGCCGGGCCCCTACGCGTGCTCCGTGCCGGCAGAGGTCCGTGGGGTTGCGGAGCGCTAAAATACCGGTCGTCGAGCGTGAGCTATCTTTCGTGGATGGGAGGAAGGTGTCCCGCGCGGCGAGGCTCTCGGAGCTAATGGTTAGGATACAGGCCAAGCCGAGCTTCACGTCGTGGGAGCTGGCCAAGGAGTTCGGGGTCAGCAGGCAAACGATCCTGCGGGACCTGCGAACGCTCTCGGACAGGGGCGTGCCGCTGCGCTCGACGGGGGGACCGGGCGGTGGGTACTCGCTGTTGCGGGGGTGGCGGTGGCTCTCGCCGTCGTTAACGATGGACGAGGCTCTGGCCTTGATCTTCTCCTACGAAACGCTCGTGCGCTATCCGGTGCACCCCTTCTCGTCCGACGGCGCCTCGGCGGTCGCCAAGCTGCGGACGGCGCTGCCGGAGGAAGCGGCAGACGGGCTCGACCGCCTGCGGCGGCACGTGGCCGTGGTGGGGCCGGTGCCCGAGTACGAGGCGCCGCTGCTCGGGGAGCTCTTCTCCGCGGCGCTCGACGGGACGCACCTCAAGGTCGTCTACGACTCGACGGGGTCCGGGACCTCCGAGCGGGTGATCTTCCCCTTCGGGCTCTACGCCTCGCGGGGGTTCTGGTACTGCGCCTGCTTCGACCACGAGCGGGGCGCCAACGCCTCCATGAGGGCCGATCGCTTCCTCACCGCCGTACGCGTCGAGGGGTACGAGCGCCCCGCCCATGTGCCGCCCGAGGAGCACTGGGCCCATGACGCGGGGGATACGGAGGAGGAGCGGTTACAGCTTCGGGCACGCGTCACCGAGCGGGCATCGAAGAGCGTCGAGCTCGCCTTCATCTTCGGCAGTATCGCGCCCGACGGATGCGGAGGCGGGGTTATCGATGCGGAGATAGCGCGCCGAGGGCTCGACTACTACGCATCGCGGCTCCTGAGCGTCGGGACCGACGTCGTCGTGGAGTCTCCCCCCGAGCTCCGGGCGGCCATTCTCAATAAGGCGAGGGGGGTGGCCGGGCTGTACGGGTAGGGCGCCGAGTCGGGCCTCACGGGCTACGCGTCGGCGCTCCGAGGGTTTCGCCGCGAGTCGATTTGCCACCGAGCCCCTCGAGCGCGCGGTGGGCCTCCTTTGTGCCGCTCTCGACGGTGCCCTCCATCTTGTTTGGGCAGCTGTAGCGCCCGACGTCGGCGAAGTGGATCTGGCCGTCCACCCGCCGCGACAAACGCTTCAGGGCGAGGAGGGCGTGGCCCAGTGACGCGAGAAGTTCGCCCGAGCAGAGCAGCGGGGGCAGGAGCCGGCGCTCGTCCTCCGCCCGCCCTCCAGGCGCCACAGGGTGGGTCAGCGTGCAACCTGGCGGGGACGCGAGGCCCAGGAGCCCAAAGAAGCGACGAGACGCCGTATCCCGTGGTGCCCGGGACCGGCGAGCTGTCTCCTCAGGAGGTCGGCCGCCCCTCGTCCGGAGGGGTCGGCTGCGTAAGGACGGGCCGTCGAGGCCGGCGCCGAACACGATCACGTCTCGCGCGTGAGACCCGCCGATAGGCCGAGCCCGGCGAGCGAGATGTGCCGCTGCTCCTCGGCGTCGCGGTGGGGGGAGGGGGGAGAAGTTCGACGAGGCCGCCGCTCCCTCTAGGTTTCCGTGCCCGGTGGCGGGAGGCTGGTGAGAAAACCCGTCGCCACGAACACCCCAAGCGCCAAGAGGAGTTCGAACATCACCATCCTGCCGAACGGGTCGCGTCCCCTGTCGTGCAGATTGATCGCGCCGACGGCGAGCATCAGCGTCACCATGCCTAGCTTCATGATCAGGGCGCGGCCGTAAGCGGTCTCGACGAGAGCCGAGAGGTCCGGCAGGCGCAGCAACGACGCGTACACCCCCGTGACCACCAGCACCGCTACGGCCGCGGTGGTGACCCTCGAGAAACGGCGCACGGCCCGGCCGAGCACCCGCGCCCTCTCCTCGCGCTGCATGCCGCGGAGCGGCCCGAGCAGGAGCATGGGGAAACCCAGGAGGCCCCCCACCCAGACCGAGCCCGCGATGACGTGCAACCAGTCGGCCATGAGGGTCACGAGGTTTCCTTCGGCGGCGTGGCTCAACTGGGTGAGGGTTATGAGCATGACGCAGCCCGCGCCCAGCAGCACCCACCGGGGGAGGCCCCGCTCGTCGTCGAGCGCCCAAGAGGCGAGGAGCGCGATCAGCGCACCGACCCCTAGCCTGACAAGCCAGACGTGCCCCACCCGGGTCTCGGAGAGCGCCTGCCAGAGGAGCCCGAGGCCGAAGGGTTCGCCAGAGGCCCGCACCGCGTACAACGAGACCTCGACCGCTCCCGCGACCACCAGCAGGCCGAACAGCGCCCATACCCAGCGGCCGAAGGGAGCGAAGATCTTGCCCGCGGCTTCCTCCCGGCTCGCCGGTCTCCACACCAGGGCGGCGAAGACCGGCAGACCGACGAGGAACACGGCCGTCCCGAGCCCCACCCCGTGGGCGAGGCCGGCCGCTATCTCGATGGCGGGGAGCCGCCCGCTCTCCAGGTGCCCCTCCGCGTGCGAACCTTGCGCGCGGGCCACAGGAGCGCCCAGGGCGGCGACGCAGGAGATCGCCCCCGCGGTCGACATCAAACGTACGAGAAGCTTCATGGCCGGCACATCCTACGGTTGACTTCTACGGCGTCATCCCCGGCGAAGCAGCACGAAACCCAATACCACGGCCAGCACGAGACCAATCCCCCCAACGGTCGCGATCGTGCCGCCCGTACCGAAGCCGTCTTCGTCCGGGGCCGCCGGAGCGGCGGGCTCCTCGGCGGCTCCTTCGCCCGCCGCGGCCGCGCTCCGGTCCTCGGCCGCCGCGCTCGCCCGAAACTCGTAGCTGCCGTCTACGGGGTGGCCGTCCGTGGAAGAGATGCGGTACCTCACCTCGTAGGTGCCGCCTGGCAAGCCCTCCCGCAGGTCCACCACGACGGCGTCAGGGTTCTCGGGGTCCACCCGGGCGTTGTCCTCGTCGACGCGCTCGCCCCCGGGGCCGTACACCTCCAGCGGGTTGAACGCCGCTTCCACGGGCTCGTTGAACAGCAGCCGCACCCGGTCAGGGGGATTCTCGAGCGCGGCCCCCTCCTCGGGTAGGCGCTCCACGATCCCGGCGTGCGCGAGGACGGGGGAGGACCACAACACCACCCAGACGGCGGATGCCGCCAACACCGTCGCTGCCCTCCGCGCGACGACGCGCCACGTCCCCCCGTCGCCCCGCGCCACGACTCAGCCCCGGTGCAATCTGGCTCTCGCCGCCAGCAATATAGCCGAGGCGGCCCCCCCCACGGTGGCGAGCAGGAGGAGGAGAAGTATCGCCGGCTGGATTCCGCCCGAGTCCGGCAATCCCTCGGCCGCGGCTCCGGCGGTGTGATCGTCTTCGTGGGCGGCGGTTTCGCCCCCGGGCTCGTCCGAGGCGGAAGGTCCCGAAACGACTTCCACCACGGACGCTGGCGTCTCGGAGTCGGGAGGCCCGGTCCACTCGACCACGCTGCCGTCCTCGTAGGTCACGAACCCGTTCCAGGTGGTCTCGCCTGCGGTCGCGGGCGCCTCGGCCTCGAACACGAACTCCCCCACCTCGTCCGGATCGATCCGTCCGCCGGACCAGACGATCGAGTTGCCCTCCTGCCCGCTCTGCCAACCGGGCGTCTCGGGCACGCTCGTCACCCGAAACCCCTCCGGCACCTCGAGCCTGACCTCCGTGGCGGGCACCTCCTTCTCGCCCGCTGCCTCCAGGGTGAACTCCTCCGACCCGCCCGCGGGGACCTCGGTGGGGGAGACCTCGACGTGCGCGAAGGCCGTTCCGGCGACGCCAAGCACCAGAACCGCGCCGATCAGAAACGTCCACGCTGCCCTCATATCACTCCACCTAGCCTTTGAATATGTGACGGAACTGTATTGAGGGCAGTCTATCCGGCTCGTCTAAGGGAGCAAATGGCCCCAAAGGGCTAATTGTCGAGCCCGAGGAGCCGCCGGGCGTAGAGCGCCAGCTCCACTCGGTTGCTCAGGCCGAGCTTCTTCATGACGCTCTTGACGTGGTTCTTGACGGTCTGCTCGGAGATGTGCAGCGCGGAGGCCACCTGCCTGTTGGTCTTGGCCGCGGCCACGAGGCCCAAAACCTCCCGCTCCCGCGCCGTAAGGACGTGCTCCGGTTCGGGGGGCGGCGCCTTCGCGGCGAACTCCATGACGATCCGTCGGGCCAGTACCCTCGGGACGGCCTCGCCCCGGGCGAGGCTCCGCAGGCCGGCCAGCCACTCCTCCGGCTCGAGGCTCTTCAGAAGGTACCCCTGCGCCCCGTTGGCGATGGCCTCGAAGAGGTCGCCGGCTTCTTCGGAGACGGTGAGCATAACCACCGTCGTGTCGGGCAGCTCGCGCTTTATGAGACGCGTCGCCAACAAACCGTCGCAGCGCGGCATGTTCAGGTCCATCAGGACCAGGTTGGGCCTGAGCTCCCGCGCGAGGGAGACGGCCTCGCGACCGTCTTTCGCCTCGCCGACCACCTCGAACTCGCCGTCCCCATCGAGGAGGGTACGGACGGCCCGCCGAGCGAGCGGGCTGTCGTCGGCTAGGAGGACGCGCCTCCCGGCTTTCATCGGTCCTCCGGCGCGGGCATCCAGACCGTCACACTGGTCCCCGCGCCCGGCGCGGACGAGACCCTGAGCGCCCCGCCGGCCATGAGGGCGCGCTCCTCCATGATGGCGAGGCCGTAGTGGTCCTCCCCGCGCACCGCTCCCGGATCGAACCCGCGGCCACGATCGGTCACCTCGAGCTCCGTCCCTTTGCCTCTTCTCTTCACCGTGACCACCGCGTGCTCGGCGCCGCCGTGCCTCTGGGCGTTGGTCAACGCCTCCTTGACGATCGCGACGAGCTGGCCCTTCACGGCGGCGGGTACACGGGCGTCCTCCGAAACCCTGCAAGTAACGCGGATCTTCAGGCGCTCGGCGGTCTCCCGGGCGGCGCGGCGCATTGCCTCGCCGAAGTCCTCCCCGTCGGCCTGCCGCTTCAGGTCTGAGATCACGGACCTGACGTGGCCGTGCGTCGCGCGCACGTCCTCCCTCACCGCCGCGAGCTCCTGGGTCGCCCCCCCACGGTCACCGGCTGCCACAAGTCCACTTACCTCGTCGAGCCTCACGGTCAGGTAGAACAGCGCCTGGGCGACGCTGTCGTGCATCTCCCGTCCTAAACGCTGTCGCTCGACCAGCACGGCGGCCTCCTCACGGGCCCGAGCTGCCGTGAGGGCGGCTCCGGCGACCATCCCGGAGAAGATGCGCGTGAAGCCGTAGGTGACTCCGCCCACGACGAGGGCCCCAAGCAGGTTCCCCGGCCAGCCGTGGCCCAGCCACGGGGGAAGCACGGGCGCCAGCCACTGGTGGCGCATAAACTCGAAAATTCCTATGGCCAACGTGGGCAGCAAGATCGCGAGCCACCGGACACGGCCAAGATCCGGTATGCCCTCCACGGGCCCTGAATCCTTTACGGTGTGCTCTGCTTGCGTACTCGCCCCTTTCGCCGTCCCATAAAGCCGCGGAGTGCCGGGAAGCCGGCTGCTCTCATGATCCCAGATCACTTCGGCGGCGTCACCGAAGTGGAAGAACCCGGGGCACGCCGCGTAAGGCCGGCGTACCGGTCACCCGACGCCTTCGAGGCCACCGGAAGCCGTTGCGCTTGCGACCATCCAACCTCGGCATGGCCCCGCGTTTGCCGGCGCCACCCGAAGGCTAGACGGGGCCCGGCGGCCGCCTCGCCGACCGCGGGCCGGGGAGGGCTTCGAGAGCGTCGAAGAACCGCTCAGTGCCCGCCGTGGTCTCCGGCTTCGGACGAGCCGGGCTCGAGGTCTAGGGCGACCGGCGTTCCGCCCCCGAAGCTCAGCTTCAGCCCCTTCGCCTCCTCCGGAACCTGGAAGATCATGGTTCCGGAGACCGCGCTCCCTTGCGGGACCGTACCCGGCTCGAGCTCGCCGCGCAGCGGTTTCGTCTCCTTCGTCCCCTCCCCGGTGGCCCTGAAACGGTCCACGGAGTAGTCCAACCCGGCGCTTCCCTGTCCCACGAGGGTAAAGTCCACGCTGAAACGGCGGTAGCCTTTGGGGGTCATGTCCGACACCATCCCCGACATGTTCATCCCTTTCTTGGCGAACTTGTCCATCTGCATCGGCGCCATGTGCTCGGGCGTGACCCCATCCACGCGCATGAGCCCCCCCGGGACCTCCACGTCCTCCCCCACGCTCGCCGGAGCCGGGCCCGCCGCCAAGGAGGAGGAGAAGCCCCAGACGCCGAAGGCCAAGGCGGCGACGGTGGCGAGCACGAGGAGCGCGCCGCCGATCGACCGCGGGCGGCGTCGGGCGCCGCCCGGCTCGGGGACGTCGGCGGCAGCCTCGCGGTCTTTGGGGGTTTCGGTAGGAAGTTGCGTTAGCGGCATGTGGCACGTGCCTTTCGTCGAGCGGGCGCTGCGGCTTACGACCCGAATGATGGCCCGGCGCGCCTCGGCCGCCCTCGCGCAGATGGGCGAACTTTGCCTAGCCCATCTGGGGTAGCCGGACGGCGCACGAAGGCAGAAGCCCGTCTACGCGGAAGGGGGCTCCGTCCGGTACGGACGGAGCCCCCTTCGGGGCGGTGGTTCGTTACCTCACGACCTTGAAGGTCTTTATCGGGCTCGTGTTGGCCGCGTAGTTGGCGTTGCCGGGGAAGGCGACGCTGACCGTGTAGGTCCCGACGGCGGTCGGCTTGTAGGAGAAGTTGTACTTCGAGCCGCTCAGGGGGACGACCTTGGCGTTCACGACCGTCGTCGTGCCGCGCTTGATGGTGACCTTCACGGAGCCCGTGGTGTTCGGCGTGACCGCGCCCGTGACGGGCCGCGACTGGCCGAGCTTGAGGGCCGTCGTCGCCGTGGTGTTGGAGACCGCGGCCTTCACCCCGACCGCCTTGACCGGGCTCTGGGAGGCCTCGTACCCGACCCTCGGGTCGCCCGCGAAGCGCACCCGGTACTCGGTGTTCTTCTGGGGGACGATGTCGGCGAAGCTGTAGGCGCCGCCGGCGGCGGTGTCGGCGCGCTTCACCTCGGAGAAGGCCGCGGCGCCGGCCGGCTTGTGCTCGAGGATGACCTGCCTGCCCACGACCGCGTCCTGGCCGCGCATGAGCTTGCCGGAGAGCGTGATGGCCTTGCCGCTGTCCACCGTAGCGGGGGCGCTCAGGCCGAGGCTGGTTGCGGAGGCGGCGATCTCGAGCGGGAGGATCGGGTGGTTCCCGTTGGCCCGCGGGTCGTCCACGTCCCTGAGCTGCGTCGGGTCGAGGGCGCCGGAGGCCGGGTTCGGGTAGACCCGCATGATGCCCCAGAGGCCGCCCCACAAGTGCCAGCCGTTGCTGCTGGTGCCGTAGCTGTAGTCGCCGACGGCTCGGCCCGGGCCGCCCGCGCTGCCGAGCTTGAGGTTGAAGGTGCTCCCCACGCTGATGCCGCCCTGGGTGCCGATCCGGTTGGAGTTCGGGTCGTCGGGGTGGGACATCCAGGAGTGCCCGGAGACCTGGAAGGTGTTCTGGCGCGGCTTGTCGGAGCCCTGCAGGACCCGCATCCTCACCTTGTCGCCGGCGAAGGCCCGGAAGATCGGGGTGTCGGGGTCGCCGTGGGCCTTGGAGTTGAAGACGTTCGCCATCTTCTGCCCGTCCATGCCCGTCTCGGGGATGTCCCCGATGCGGTTGACGAACGGGGCGTTGCGGTAGTTGAAGCCCTTTTCGCCCTGGTCCTCGGCATCCATCGGCTCGCCGTCGGGCTCCTCGGGGGTCGGCGGGTGATCCAGCGGGTCCTCGATGATCGCCCCTTGGGCGTTGCGGAGGTTCAGGCCGTCCTGGAAGAAGGTCGTGAACTCGCGGAAGTCGTTCCCCTCGCCGGGCACCCGGATGTCGGCGGAGGCCCCGCTCTTTACCTCCTCGCCCGTTTTCGGGTCGTGGTAGGTCGCGCCCTTGGGCTCTATGTTCAGGCCGGCGAAGAGGCCGTGGTGGCGATGCCCCTGACGTCGCCGAAGTCGGTGAGGTTCGTAGCCCCGAGCTCGCCCTGCCCGGGTCGTCGGCGTACCAGCGGTAGAGCCTGGACTCGCCCGGCCCCACGGTCTGGTCGCGGTTGTAGCCCGCGGCGGTGCCGTCCGAGCCGCGCACGTCGTACTTCACGAGCTGCGGATGCAAGGAGACCCTGAGCCCGAGGGGGTGCCGGTGGCCGGCTCGGTGGGCAGCGTGGGATCGCCGTCCGTTCCGGCGTTGCCGTGCTCCGCGAGGAAGCGGTTCGTCAGCTTGTTGGTCAGGCGCGTCTCGATGCAGTCGCCCTCGTTGGCGCGAAGGACCAGGGGCTCGGGCTTCTTGGCGCCGCTTCGGATCGCGGCCTCGTCCTCGGCAAGGGCGTAGATCAGGCCGTAGGGGTCGTGGTCGCCCTCTTTGTTGTACTCGATCCTGGCCTCCATCGCCACGACGTTGAACTTCCTGGTCGGGGCTCCGGGCTCGCACGGCGTGCCGGGGGAGTTCGCCTCGGGCGGGGCCAAAGCACCCGAGCCGCCCGCGGGCTCGCCCTCGTTCGCAGGGACCGTCGCGGTGGGGGCGGCCGGGTCGGTGGCCTCTGTCGGCGAGGCGTTGTCCGGGAGGGGCTTGAGCGACGGGACCTGCTTGCCGCGGGCCCTCAAAAGGCCCCACACGCCCAGGTACAAATCATCCGTCGAGGTGGTCGAGTAGAGGTAGTCGCCGGCGCACGTGGCGTCGTTCGCGCCGCACTCCATCTTCGGCACCTTCATGTTGAACGCCTCGGAGATCCCCAGAGCCTGCGAACTCACGAGGGAGGACTCGGGGTCGTCGGGCTGCTGGCGCCAGCGCATGCCGTTGATGGCGAAGACGTGCTGCTCCTCCTGGGAGCCCTGGATCAGTCGCACCTGCACCGGGTCCTCGGAGTAGGCCTCGAGGAGCGGCGTCATCGGATCGCCGAAGACGGAGGAGCTGAAGGCGTGGGCGGGGTCGACCGATCGTCCGTTCTTCTCCTGCCGGAGCCTGAGCGGGGCGTTGCGGTAGTTTATGGCCATGACGCCAGGGTCGGCGTCGGAGAACGCCTCCGCCTCCGCCGGCGGGTTGACGGTGTCCGCGGGGTTCTTCGGATCCCCGCCCTTCTTCGTCAGGGTGACGAAGTCCTGAACCGCGAGGCCGAACTCGCGGAAGTCGTCCTTGGGACCCGGGCCGATGATATCCATCGCCGTTCCCGCTGCGTCCCCGGTGCAGGCGTCGCCGCACCGCGGGGCGCCGGGGGTCGAGCCGTTGCCGGGCTGGTAGAACTCGCCGGTCCGTGGGTTCCTGAAGTCCATGCCCTGCTTCTCGACGACGAGGGCGTTGAAGTAGCCGCGCCCCTGGTCGAGCGTGGGGAAGTGGTGGTCGTGGGCGAAAACGGTCCGAAGCTCGGTATCCGCGTACCAGCGCTCGGAAATCGTCTGCCCGGGGGCGAGCCCGCTGGAGGTCGTCTCCGGGTCGGCCTCGGGGTCGGTCTCGGCCGGCAGCGGTATCCTGCACCCACCCCAGTCGCAGGACTGCTTGCCGGCCAGGACGTCCTTCTGGAAGTCGGCCTGCTCCTTGGTGAAGGCGGCCTGCTGGTAGTTCCAGCCGTTGGAGGCGCCGTCGGAGGCCAGTACGTCGAACTTGACGAGGTGGATGTGGCCGCCGACCATGTTGGCCTGGTTCAGCCTGACGAAGGCGTCGTTTCCGACCCAGTTGGGAAGCCTGTTGGTCAGGTTGTAGTTTATGCAGTCGCCGGCGTTCACCCGGATAAACAGGGGCTCGGGCTTCTTCCTGCCGGCGAGGATGTCGTCCACGTCCTTGTCGAGGACGACCACGCGCCCCTGCGTGTCGTGCTCTCCCGCCTCGTTGTAGACGACGTCGGTCTGGATGATCGAGACGTTGTACGTCACCTCGCGCGAGCCCGACGGGCAGGGGTTCTTGAACGGCGCTCCGGGCAGGGCGTTCGCCGGCGTGTCCGGGTTGCCGGTGTAGTTCAGGTTCTGGACCTTCTCTTCGGTCCGGACCTTCTCGAGGAGCTCCGTCCTCACGGCCGCCTTCTGGGGGTCTTCGGGGGCCGCGGCGTCGGGATCGAGCGCGACGCCGGCGACGGCGCGTGCGGCGGGCTTGAGGTCCTCGCGCTCGATGGTGGCCGGATCGTCCTTGGCGAAGTCCTCGCGGATCGGGGTGGCGGGATCGTCCGGCTGGCCGCTCGAGACCGTCTCGCTGATGCTGCCCGGGGGCTGGGGCGCCCTCCAGCCGACCTTGCCGGGGATGAAGCGCGGGTAACCGGGGTTATCCGGGGTCGCCTGCGGCGCGTAGGGTCTGCCCGTCTCGGGGTTCGCCCCCTGGCGGTCGGGGAGCTGCTTGAGGGGCTTTACGTTTATGCCGTCGGGGTTCTTGTTCTTGCCGTCCTCGTAGACGTCGTGGACGCGGAAGAGGGACCAGAAGCCGTCGGCGAAGTGCGGGTAGAGGTGGCAGTGGAAGATCGAGTCCCCGAAGGTGCCCGGCTTGGAGCCCGCCCCGCCGATGAGGTCGGCGGTGAAGGTCTCGCCGGGACCGTAGGTCTGGGAGTCTATGGCGGTGGAGTCCTCGTCGTTCGGCTCGGCCTTCCACTGGTGGGCGTGCATGTGGAAGACGTGGGTCTCCTTGACGCCGGCGTGGACAAAACGGACCTTGCTCGGATCGCCCGGGTAGGAGCGGACGACGTTGGAGACGTAGCAGGAGGCCGAGTTGAAGCCCGGCTTGTCCAGCCCGCAGTCCTCGTCGTTGGTCCTCTGGGCGTTGGGCAGCCACGGTCCCTCGCCGCTGGCGAGCTTCACGAGCGCCGGGTCGCCGTAGACCCAGCTGGAGAGCGACGTCTCCTCGCCGACGGCATCGGGGGCGGCCTGTTCGGCCCCGCCCTCGCCCGCGGGGTTCGTCCCCACGCGGTTCTTGTCCGGCTCGGCGCCGTAGTTGAACCCGAAGCCGAAGCCGCCGGGGAGCTCGTCCTGGGAGATCTGCATGGTCTCGCGGAAGGCCTTGCCGCCCGGGGAGATGATGTCGGCGTCCACGTAGAGGTCGCCGCTCACGTCGTTGGTCTCGGTGTAGAGCTCCTTTCCGCTGACCGGGTCTCTGTAGGTCGAACCTTGGGGCTCGACGGCGAGGACGCCGTAGAGGCCGTGGGCGACGCTGCCGCTGTTCGCCTCGGAGCCGGCCGTGGCGCCCTGGTCGCGGAAGACGTAGGAGCCCTCCTGCTCGGGGGCCTTCCAGTAGTAGGTGATCTTGTTGTCCTGCTTCGGCGTCGCCGGGTCGTCTTCGTTGGGGACGGTCGTGTCGTCGTTGTAGCCGACGGCGCCGCCGTCGGAGGTCTGGGCGTCGTAGGACGGCCCGAAGGCCTTCATGGACGCGCGGGGGTCGTTGGGCAGCCCGTCGCCCCCGACCTCGGCCAGCTCGTTCGTGAACTCGACCTTGACGCACTCGCCGACGTTGGCCCGGATGACCAAAGGCCGCGGCCTCAGCCGGCGGTTGCCCGCCGGGTCCTGGGAGGGGTCGGCGGCGAGCGGCTTGCTCCAGTTCTTGACTGCCTCCTTGTCGCCCTGCAGCACGTACATCTGGCCGTGCGGGTCGACGTTGCCCCAGCGGTTGAAGGGGATCCTCACGTTGACCGCGGCCACGTCGTAGGACCGGTCGTAGGAGGCGGAGGAGCAAGAGGGGGAAGCTTGGGCCTCGGCCTCTGAGGAGAGGGCGTATCCGAAGACCGTCGGGCCCGCGAGGACCGCGAGGCCGACCGCAACCCCGCCGACGGCCGTCATGGCTCGAGGACGCCAGAAATGGAGAGCCTTCGGCTCCTCCCACGGCGTCCCGCGGAGCGTTGCGACCCCGAGGAGCAGGAGCAAGGCCGCGCCGAGCGTCACGCCGGCGTCGCGGCCGGCCTCCAAGAGGAAGGAGCCCGCCGCGGAGTGCTCGGCGGCGAGACCGTTCGCCGGCGCGCTCGCGAGCGCGTAGGCGGTGGCCGCAACGAGCGCCCAGGTGTAGCGGGACCAGAAGCTCGCTTCGGTCCTTCGCTCACCGCCGCCGAAGAGGGCGAAGAGCCACCGGGCGAGGGGCGTAGAGAGCCAGGCCACGAGGACCGAGAGGGGGACCGCTGGGCCGGAGCCTAGCAGCCAGGCGAGCACCGAGTCGACCTCGTGGCCGCCATGCGCCGGACCCCGAAGCAGATGCAGGGCCAGCCCGACCCCGAACGCCTGCAGGACGCCCAGAGCCAGGTAAGTCCTGGCCTTTGAGAACGCCCCCGAGAGCGCCACGAGCGCGATGATGAGGCCGAGCTCGGCGCCGGTCGCGAGGAGGTCCGGAAGGCCCACCTCCTCCACCATCCCGGCGTGCGGGCCGAAGAAGGGGATACCGACCGTACGCGTCACGGCGTAGAAGGAGACGAGCACGAGGTTGACCCCGATCCCCGCCAGAAAGAGCGGCCGCGCGGGCCAGCGCAACAGGGCAAGGCCGAAGAGCCCCTGAGCGGTGGCGGCGGCCAGGAAGAAGGCCCCGTAGCCCCACCACTCGGCGAGGTGGTGAGGGACCATCCACAGGTGAACGAAGGCTGCCACGAGCGACGAGACCGCGGCGAGGTACAAGATCGGGTCGGCGGCCGATACACTGGCACCACGCTTACCGATCTCTCTGAAAATCAGTGTCGTCACTTGGGTACCCCTCGCTGTCACGTTTCAACGGCCTGGGAGTATGGTGCGTCACGACGCTGAGCCCGCCCTCGCGCAGACGGGCGATCTTTGGTTAGCCCATATGGGCTACGGGGTAGGGCAGGCAGAGGAGTAGGGGCCTAAAGCCGGATACGGGGCTCGCCGCGACGGGGAAGATCCCCGGCTCGAGGCTTCCGCGAGAAGGCCCCGACGAGAGCGAAGGACCGGAGCCTGCCGCCCCGCGCGGTCCGACCCTCACCGACCCCGTCGATCGACGAGCACTTCGGTGAGGGCCCGTCCCTGGGCTTCGTTCGGCGGGCGAGTTCCCAGGAGGGCGGCGACCGTCGGGGCCACGTCCACGAGCTTGGGGTTCCGGGGCGTAACACCCGGGCGGACGCCCGCTCTCGACAGGACGAGCGGAACCCGCGTCTCCCGGGTGCTGGCGTGGGCGCCGCGCGACGCGCCGCCCTCCGGCGCCTCGAGGGCGAAGCCGTAGGGCTCCTCGGCCTCGACCACGAAGTCTCCGAGCTTGTCGCTCGCGCGCAGCTCCTCGAGGTCGGACCGGTCCAGAACCTGTGCTACATGCGGAGTATCCTCCAGGGCCGCCCGGACACGCTCCCGTCCCTTGGGCGTCGCCGCCCTCCCCAGCAGGGTGACGTCGGCGACGCGCACGGAGTTCAGGACCACGACGACCTCGGTGTCGGCGGAGGGGGAGCGGTCGGGAAGCACGACCTCCGGGCGGTAGCCGGCTCGGGCAATGGCGGCGAGTCCCTCTGTCGCCGGACGGCTCCACGTGGTCATGCCGTGGTCCGAGGTGAGCAGGAAGGTCGTCACCTCCCTGATGCCCGCGTCCTCCGTGGCCCGGACCAGCCGGCCGAGCTGACGGTCCATTTCGGCGAGGAGTGGCCCGGTGTTGGGGCTGTCCGCGCCCTCTTCGTGCCCGAGGCGGTCGAGGTCCGAACCGTAGACCGCGAGGAAGTCGGGGACCTTCGGCACGGTCACCGACCGGCCGCCCGAGTCCACGGGGCGGCGGTTGAGAATCTCGATAGCCGCGTCGACGCGGTTCCCGAAGCGAGCCCCCTCCTCCGACCCCGCCCCGAGAAGCAGCGCGAACGTCCACGCTGCGAGGAGGACGACCAGCAGGGAGAAGACGACGAAGAGGGCGTTAACAACGCGCTCGGGCGGCCGGACCACCTCGAGGGCCACCAGGGCCAACGCGGCGGCTGCCAGTAAACTTGCGAGGATCAGAAACGTCAGCACGACCTTCTCTCGCTCCCCTCCTCTCGCGAACCCCGACGGCTCACCGTGCGTCCCGTTTCTTTATCTCGGGGAGGAACTTGAGACGCCGTCCTTCCCCCTCGGCCTCGTGGTCGCCGACGTGGTCCACCTGAAGCGTGGTGTGCTCTAAGCCGAACTCCCGGTAGAGCACCTTCTCGACCTCGCGGCGCCTCTCGTGGCAGTCCTCGTTCTGGCCGACGAGGACGTGGGCGGCAAGGGCCGGGAAGCCCGATGTGATCTCCCAGACGTGCAGGTCGTGGACCTCCTCGACGCCCTCCACCCCGACCATCTTCCGGCCGACCTCGTTCACGTCGACGCTGCGCGGGGCGCCCTCGAGCAGGACGCTCGTCGAGTCGCGGAGGAGCTTCCAGGAGGAGCCCAGGACGAGTACTGCGATGAGGACGCTGATGATGGGGTCGGCGTAGCTCCATCCGGTGAAGATGATGATCAGGGAGGCAGCGATGGCGCCGACAGAGCCCATCACGTCGGCCATCACATGGCGCAAAGCCCCCTGTACGTTGAGGCTCTCGCCTCCCGAGCGCGAGAGGATCACCGCCCCCGCGACGTTCACCAGGAGCCCGAGGACGGCGATGAGGAGCATCCAGCCCCCGAGGATCTCCGGGGGGTCGGAGAAGCGCCTTATCGCCTCGTAGAAGATCCAGATCGAGATCGCCACGAGCGTGACGCCGTTGGCGAGGGCGGCGAGGATTTCGGCGCGCTTGTAGCCGAAGGAGCGGTTGGGAGTGGCGGGCCTGCCCGCGATCCACACAGCGAACAGGGCGAGCCCCAAGGAGGCCGAGTCGGAGGCCATGTGCCCGGCGTCCGCGAGCAGCGCGAGGGAGCCCGTGATCAGGCCGCCGACCACCTCCGCGGCGACGAAGGAGGTCGTCAGGGCGAAGACGACCGCCAGGGCCTTGCGATCCGCCCCGTGCCCGTGCGAGTGGCCGGCCCCACCGTGGTCGTGGCCGCTGTGGTGATTGTCATCATGGGAGTGTCCGTGCCCCCCGTGCGAATGTGCCATGTCTCCGAAGCCTTCCTTCCGTTCGGTCCTGCTTTCGCTTCGTCTCGTGGAGGTTGTCGCCGATTGTGGCCTGCCCTAAGGGGGGCTCACGTCGCTATTCCAGGTAGGCCGAGATCAGGGCGAAAAGGGCGAAGCCGCCGACGAAGAAGAGCGGCGCCAGGCGCCCCTCCCCCTCCTGTAGGGCCTCGTGGGCCTCGGGTACCAGCTCCTCGACGACCAGCGTGGTGAGGACGCCCGCCGTGAAGGTGAGCAGCATGAGCTGGTACAGCTCAGGGGCCCCGCGCATCCCCCAGTACCCGATCGTCGCGCCGAGGAAGATGGGCACCGCGAAGGCCGCGGATAAGAGCAGGCGCGTGCGCCTGGGGGTGCCCGCGTTCCTGAAGTTCGCCATCGTCGCGTACCCCTCCGGGACGTCCGCCGGCACCTGCCCCAGGGCAAGGAGCAGGCCCAGCCCCACAGCGACCGTCGAGCCTGTCCCGATTAGCACCCCGTCCGAGAAGAGGTCCACCGAGACCCCAAAAAAGATTACGTAGGGACCCGCGCTGCCCCCGCCGAAGCGCTCGCTTATCGCCTCGACGGCCGAGTCGACGGCGACGTAGAAGGCGCCGCCCAAAGCGAACGAGAGGACAATAAGCCAGGGCGGGTCGGCCTCGACCGCGCGCGGCATGAGCTCCACGGCCACCACCGCGATCACGATCCCGGCCGCAGCGTGCAGCGCCAGGCTCAGCGCGCGGCGGGAGGGACGGAAGAGCTCGGCGAGCAGCCCCCCGGCGAGATTGCCGACCGCAGGCATCGCGGCGAAAAGCAGTACGATAAGGTAATCTCTCATCGGCCGCTGCTCCAAAATCTCGTTGCAGCAACCCCGTTGCTCCCGCAACAGTAGGTGTGTCGGCAAAGCAGGATCGGCATCAGTGGTCTCCGAAACGCGTAAGCCGTCCGAACAGCGCGAACGCCAGCGCGGCGTAAACGACGAGCAGGAAGACCATGAACCAGCCCTCCTTGCTGAGACCTCGACCCCGCCGCAGCGCGACGAGCGCGACGACGAGCGCCACCTCCGCCGCGGTAGCCGATAAGTCTAGCGCGCCAACGCCCTCCACCTCCCAGGCGTGCGGCCCTAAGAACGGTATCCCTGCCGTACGCGTCACGAGCCACAGGGCTACGATCACGAGGTTGCCCGCGATGCCGACGGTATAGAAGGAGGATCCCCAGGGCCCACGCAGCAGGACGACGGCGTACGCTCCTTGGACGACGGCCGAGCCAACGAAGAAGGTCCCGTAGCCCCACCACTCCTCGAAGTGCTCGGGCGCCGCGAAGAGGTGGATCAGGGCCGCCGACAGGGACAACGTCGCTGCCGCGTACGAAGTTCGCGCCGCTCTATCCGTAAGAAAAGTCCCTCCGGTCCGATTCATCACTGCCTCCTCGAACGGAAGCGCACCGCGCTGCACCGTGAGGCCCTCGCGCGGAACCCGGATCCGTAAGGCCACTACTCCTGCCGGTACTGTTGCAGCGCCAACCAGAGCCCCGCGCCGACCTCGACCGCGGCCAGGGCTCGGACCAGGGTAGGCCGCTCTGCGAAGGCCTCCATCGCTACCTTGTAGCCCTGCGGCCCGAACCTCCACAGTAAGCTGTGCCTCCGTGGGGCCACAAGCCCGACTACCCCGTCCCCAACGACCAGCATCGCGACCAGTTCTGCGATATTCCTTGCGTCCATTGCTTGCTTCCTCTATGTTCTTCCGGTCTACTCGTCGGCGTCCATGTCCATCCCGTCCATACTCGGCTCTTGGTCTTCGACGGGTGGGGCGCCCATGTCCTCGAGCATCTCCTGCATAACCTCGATCTCGGCACGTTGGGAAGATTCGATGGCCCCGGCCAACTCCTCGACCGCGGGACGGTCCGTTTCTTCGAGGACGGCTTGGGCCATATCCAATGCCGCCCGGTGGTGGGGGATCAGCAATTCAAGGAACATCCTGTCCGCTTCCTCGGGGGACGCATCGGCGAGGGCTTCCACCTCTTCCGGGGAGGCCATGCCGGGCATGAGGCCTTCGGTAGGCATTTCCATCCACGCCATCGCGGGCTCGGATCCGGTGGGGGAGAGGCCCCAGGCGGAGAGCCAACCCTGCATCTGCCCGATCTGTCCCTGCTGCGTGAGGGCGATGTCCTCGGCGAGGATCCTCACGTCCTCATCCTCGGTCTTATCTCGCACGATCTCGGCCATCTCGACGGCCTGGGTGTGGTGCGCGGACATGTCCCTGGCGAACCCCGCCTCCGACGACCCTTCCCCGGGCGGCCTCCCCGACAGCCACAGCCACACCGCGAGCCCGAAGAGCACGACCGTCGCCGCCGCGAGGACCCAGACGAGGAAGGGATCCGCGGCCTTTCGCGAGCCCTTCATCCTAAGCCGTCTCCGCCGTCCCGCCGGTACAGGCCGCACCCGGCTCGGGGGTCTGGGGGCCGCGCCGGAAGGACTGTACGAACTCCTGGAGCTTGGGATCGTCCGCGCTCTCGACGGAGAGCTGCTTGCCCCACGCCGAGGCCACGATCGGGGTGTCCGCCGGAAGGTCGGCGTAGGGGCTCGCCATCAGGCAGTCCCGGCCCTCCACGAGCTCCCTCAGCCCGTCCTTGCCTTCCTGCGGGAGGTCTGGGGAGTAGGTGATCCAGACCGCGCCGTGCTCCATGGTATGCACCGCGGTCTCGTTCTGCACCGGCTCTTCGTAAAAGGCCGCATTTTGCCACACGTCGTTGTGCTCCCCGCCCACCGGCGGGCTCTGCTCGTAATCCACGGCGTCGGGGGTGTGGCCCTGCTCCACTTCGAACTCCTCTACCCCTGCGGGCTCTCCGCCGCCCCCGCTGCCCATGTCTATGACGACCACGGCGACGAAGGCCGCGAGTACCGCGAGCACCGCTGCCCCTATAATGATGGTTCCCCAGCTACGTTCCCTACCGATGCCTCTGCCCGCGGGGTTGGGGGCTCCCCGACCGTCGCTCTGCTTGCCCAACACGAATCCTTTCTCCTTGAACTTCGGGTACCGCCGGACATGGGCCGGGGGCGCCGCAAAGCCGCCACCGGCCAGGCCGGCGTGTTCGGAGGCCTGCTCTAGAGGCCGAAAAGAACCCGGGGAGGAGGGGTGTCGGGCGAAAGGTAGGTTTCGACGGGGCGTCGATGGTCGCCGACGAATCGCCGGCCGAGGAGCGACGCGAAGGCGAGCGTGGTGGCAGCGGAGTTCACGAGCACGGCGGCCACGCAAGCGGCCGAGAAACCGCCGCCGTGGGCCGCGTGCGAGGAGGACTGAGAGGGCTCGGGGCAGCCGCCTGCGCCGCACAAACCCGCCGCGTCGAGGTAGGGGTGCATCGCCAGGAACGCAGCCACAAGCACCGCAAGGAGCGCGACCATGTGTGTGCGGCGTACGGTCAACAAAGCGAACGAATTATACAAACGGTAGGGCGCATGTTGCGCCCCCGACCTGATCCGAGTCGGCGAGGTCCGAAAAGACTCGCGCACTCTTCCGAGCCGCGTACGCCGTCGGGTACTCGAAAGCGCAGAACCTCGGCCAGGGCGCCTGCGGGTCGGCGTCAGCCGCCGTAGTCGTCGGCGACGCCCTTGCGCCACTCCAGGAGCGCGTTCCGCCGCCTCTCGATCTCCTCGTCGGGGAGATCTTCGGCGAGGTTGCGCTGCTCCAGGGGGTCCTTCGACAGGTCGAAGACCTCGTCTGGCTGGTTGCCGTAGTGGTAGATGTACTTCTCGTTGCCCTTCAGGCTCGCCAGGCACTGGCGGTCGCCCCAGCAGCTGAAGTTCAAGGCGCGGTCCTCGGGGATCGCGCGTAGGGAGTTGCCGTCGTACTCCCCGCCCCGGATCCCGTACCCCAAGAGGTCGGCCACGGTCGGGAGGATGTCCGTCTGGTTGACCGGGGCCCCGACGCGCACGCTTCCGTTGAAGCGTTGGGGGTCGTGGACGATCATTGGTATCCTGAGGCCCTCCTCGTAGGGCACGTTGTCGTGCTGGCGGCGTCCGTCGTGCTCGCCGAAGGCCTCACCGTGGTCGCCGACGATCACGAAGACCGTGTCCTCATAAAGCCCCATCTCCTTGTACTGCTCGAAGAGGTCGCGCAGGAAGTAGTCCTCGTAGCGCACGGTGTTCAGGTACCGGTTCACCTCGTCCTCCTCGCCGAAGTCCTCGCGCCCGTAGCGATTGTCGGGGGCCCTGTAGTCGTGGTGGGCGGTGACCGTGAGGTAGGTCGCCATGAACGGCTGGCCTTCGGGTTTACGCTGCTGCAGCCACCTCCGGCTGGGGTCGAGCATGATCGCGTCCTCGTAGCCGAAGTAGTTGGCCTCCTCGAACCCCGTCGGATCCATGGACTCGACCGGGAAGAAATCCTGGTACCCGAAGTTCTCAACCACCTCCCGGCGCCGCTCGAACTCGCCCGTCGCCGACGAGAAGAAGGCCGTCCGGTAGCCCTGCTCCCCCAAAAGCTCGGGCAGGCACCGCGCCGGTATACCGTCGCCCAATGTCTCGGTGCCTCGGCGATCCGGGGGTGGGTTGATGCCACAGTTGATAGCGGTGAGACCGTTGGTGGTGTGTGGAACCACCGCGTAGGCCCGCTCGGCGAGTAGGCTGTCCTTCGCCAGCTCGTCCATGAACGGTGTTATGGTCGGCTCCCCCTCCTCCTGGTCCGAGGGGGTCAGGGACTTGTAGGGAGTCACAGACCGGGCGCGGGTCGAGTCGAGGACCACGACGACGACGTTGCGCTTCTGGGTTTGCGCCGTCTCCACCAGCTCTGCCGCCGGGGCCGGCTTCGCCGCCCGGGCCAACCCGGTGACCTCCGGGTTCGTCGCCGTCTCCTCGGTTGTCGACTCCTCCATCTCCTCCGCCACCACGTTGATGAAGGCGTCCCTGGAGAAGGACTCACGGGCGTCTGCGGGGCCGCCGGGCAAGAGCGCGAAGGAGAACATCGCGTACGCCGCCAGGCACGAGCCGACGGCGCCGAGCCAGGAGGCCCTCGGTGTCCCCGCCTCCTCCTGCGTGGCGGGCCACCCGCGCCACCGGCCGACGAAGCGCGTGAGGAGCCAGGGGCCGAGGATTGCGTAGGCGAGGACGGCCGAGACCAGCAGCCAGAGCATCGGGGACGCCTCCGAGGCGGCGACGGGCAGGACCTCCCCAAGGTTGGAGAGGGAGTAGAGGATGGTGTGGAAGTCCAGGGGGGAACCCGTGGCCGTAAAGAACCGGTAAGCCCCCGTCACGACCAGTGCGACGAGGATCGTCGATCCGTGGAATAGGGCGACGACGATCCAGCGGAGAAGACCCTTCCTGGCGACCGCGAACAACCCGATCCAGAGCAGCGCAAACCCCAAGGTGAACAAAAGGTCGGATCTCAAGAGCCCCAATGCCCCGGTAAGCCCCGCGTCTTCGGGCCTCGACGCGATGAGCGAGACTTTCAGGGCCAGATCGTAGACGGCGAACGGTACGAGGAGGGCGAGCAGGTACGCCCACTCGCGGCGGGTTAGGAGCAGGCGAGAGCGCCGGGGCGCTCCTCGTCGTGAATCTCGGGTAACCATAAATCGCGACGAGTTTAACAAAACTTTCACGAAATCCAGAATCCTGCACGACGTTGCGCGGACGCGGGCTCGGACACGGCCGCGGCGGCTTCTCCTCACCCCTCGCCTCCGGGGTGTCCTGCTGGGCGTCCTATCGCAACCAACCGCCCGAGCGACTACCCGTCCTCGGCGACGGGAGAACACAGTCGGATCACGGGCGCGAGAGCCCGCTTCGGTCTCCCAGAGCAGGGGCCGGATACACGCCAGACACTTAGGTCACCTTGCTCGCCTACGAGCAACCGGCTTGCGCAAAGGAGCGCGGGGGCCGGAATAATCGGCCAACGGCGATATACTCGGGGTGCTTATGAGGAAAGATCGTGGACGGCAGGGCATGAGCTTGGGCGTTCGGGCCGGGGTGGTGTCGGGGCGCAACGGTAAGTCCCCGAGAAGTCGGGCCGCGAGCCGTATCGCGTCGTGCCGCCGGGACGGCGCGTGCCCCACGGGGTGGGGTCGTGATCGAGAACCCGGCCGTGCTGCTGCTCTCGGTCGTGGCGCAGAACGTCGTCCTGGTCGTGCTTACGGTTGGGTTGTTCTGGGCAGGGTCTTCTTAGCCCGGAGGCTCGGCGCGGGGGCCGGTTACTCGTTGAGGGCTCTCGGCATCTCGAGGCCCAGGGGCGGCTTTGCCGCGGCGGCCGGGATCGGGTTCATCGTGGGCCTCGGGGTGGTGGTTGGTAGCCTCGTGATCGGGGCTTGAGCGCGCTCGTGTTGGAATCTCTGGGGTACTCGGCCGAGAACGAGGCTCAACGGTCGCTGCTTGGGGGCTTACGGGGTTGGGTGCAGGAGAGCCCGGGCGTGGCGATAGGGGCCGCCTTGCTCGTGATCGTGCTCTTCGGGCCCGCCGTCGAGGAGTTCGTCTTTCGTGGCGCCATCTTCGGCGGCCTGTACCGCCTGGGGGCTCTCTTTTCACGCAGGATGGGGGGGCGCGCGGAGGGTGCCGCCCGTTTCGCGGACCGGTTCTCTTTCCTGGGGGCGGCGCTCCTCTCGTCGGCCGTCTTCGCCGCGCTCCACCAATCCGCGGTCATAATCCCGGCGATCTTCTTGTTGGCCGTGGTGCTCTGCCTGCTCTACAGGAGGACGGGCAGCCTCCTATCGCCCTTCGTGGCGCACGCGACCTTCAACTCCTTCACCGTGTTGATCATCGTCCTGAGCGCCATAGGCGTGTCACCCCCTTAAGCGTCGTCGTAGGCGCGCCCACTGTGCCCTTTTCGCCAGCCTTCGCTTAAGAGATACCGCTACGGAGGTAGGGTTGATCGCCCCCAAAAAGCGCCTCCATCGCGGCACCTTACGGAACTCTCGGAGGGCATCCTCGTAGGGTTCGACGATCTTCGTCTCAGGCGCGGCCGAGTACAGGTGTTCGGAGTAGATCCGGGCGAACACCCCGAACGGTTCGACCTCCAAGCCCCGGTCCTTTGCAGCTCCGACCAAGCGCTCGGTGGGGGTGAGGGTTCGGTCGTCCGCGCCATACCCGTTCGACGCAAGGGGCCAGGAAACGTCCTCGAGACGGCCCGTGAGGTCGCGATACAGGGCCTCGGGCGTGGTTCGGGCCGCGAGCGCCCGCTTGAGGAGCGGAGTGCCTCCCGTGAGCAGGGCAAGCGTTAGCAGGATAGGGAGGAGCACGCCGGTGGTCGCCCAAACGCCGAGGCCCCTCCCCGCGGCGTCCGCCGGCTCCTGCAACGGCACACGTCCGTCGGGTTCAGGCTCATCGGCGCGGCCGGCGCCCCGATCGACGTCGGGAGGTACCGGCGCGCCGGGACTCGCGGTGCCCGAGGCGCCCGTGGGACCGGGCGCGTTCGCCTCCATGACGGAGGGGACGCCGAAGCCCGGCGTGGGGTCGAAGGGGTACCAGCCGACCTCGGGGAAGTAGATCTCCACCCACGTGTGCATGTTCTCCCCCCGCACCACGTACTCGTCGGGCCCGACCTCCTCCCCCGTCCTGGCGCCGTACACGAGCCGCGAGGGAACCCCGAGCTCGCGCGAGAGCAGCGTCATGGACGTCGCGAACTGCACGCAGAAGCCCTCTCTGCCGTCGCCGAGGAACTCCTCGAGGGCCCTGTCCGCCCGCCCGTAGTCCACGTCGAGGTTGTAGGCGAAGCCGCCGTCGTAGAGCAGGTAGCGCTCGATCGCCCGGGCTTTCTCGTAAGGCGTCGCGTCCTCGAGGCTGTAGTCCTCGCGAATCTTCCCGGCCGTGTCCTCCACCTCCCCCGGCAGGCCGCGCGGGAGCTGGAGGAACCTCTCGCGCACGGCGGCCGGGTAGTCGATGCCGGCCTCCTCGAGCTGCCGCTCGGTCGGTTGAGGGACCAGCGAGAGGACCCGGTAGCGGGAGCCGCCGGAGAGGGTCTCGTCCGAAACCCAGGAGCCGTCGGGGCGTTGTTCGGCGTCGGGCAGGGAGACCGAGGCCATGCGGTACCCTCCGAAGACGGCCTCGGTTTCGGCGTTCAGCACCTCGAAGCGCTGCTCGACGATGCGGGTCTCCACCCCTTGCGCGACCTCCCGGCCGTCGTCCTCCCCTGGGCGGACCCTGCTCGACCACCGCGCGCCGTCGAAGTAATCCAGGGTACCGCCGCGCCACAGGAGCGGCTCCTCGCTCCTCACCCTGAGCAGCTCGTTCTCGCGCCCGGCGTTCAGGTAGTTGCCGACGTCCGCCTCCACCGCGAGGCGAGAGGTGGTGCCGGTCCCGATCTGCGTCCAATCGATCAGCGCCGGGCGTATCGCCGCCCCGGCCAGCGGGGTGCTGGGCAGCGCGAGCACCAGGCCGACCACGATGACCCCCGCCAGGAGACCGCCGATCGGTCCGAGACGCCCACCTCCCGCCCCGGAGATCCCGGTCCCGGCCTCCCCGGAAGGGGTGAGCAGGAGGATGGCCACGCAGGAGGCGAGGAAGAGGGCGAAGTAGGGCCCGATCCCCGCCTCCTGATTGACCGTGCTCACGAGGCCGATGGTCAGGCCCAGCACCGCCATCGAGGGGACGGGGCTCCCCTCGTACAGCGTGGCCGAGGTCGCGAGGGCCACGAGGACGACAGCCACCGGTACGAGGATGATCAGGAGACCCGCCGTCGGCTCCTCGTAGGGGGGCGTCTCGGCGTACATCGTGCCGACCGCCTCGTACGCGTTCCGCCCGACGCGCGAGGCGAGCGAGCGCCAACCCCCCGGCGAGAGCGGAAGCCGCCCGTAAACGGAGACCAGCGCGTAGAGAGCGGCGGCGGGCAACATCAGCAAGAACCTGAAACGGCCCGAGGAGCCCGCGAGCAGGGCCACCAGCGCGGCCCCCAAGAACACCGGGAGCGCCCCACCGGTGAACAAGGTGGAGAAGGCAGCGGCGGTCGCCACTCCGGCGGCATAGAGAGGTGCCCTCACCCGCAATTGGTCCACTACCCGGTCCCCTCCCGACGCCTCGCCGTTTGCCCCAGGCACTCGCCGAAATCATCGGTACTACCCCGCGGACGTGGGGTAACGGAGCCGCTTCGGGCAAGACGTTGGAGTTCTCCGCTTCCGAGGGCCCGTCCGGTCGAACGCTCCCTGCTGTTAGGCTCCTCTATCGTTCGCATAATTCCTTTTCGGCTAAGGATTCACCGGCGCCGGCTCGAAGGCATCCATCGGTATGACCTCCCCGTTCTCCGACTCCAGGGCCCCGTAGGTGTCCTCGTGGAGAACCCCGTCGTAGACCACCTCCCCGTCCTCCGTGACCCTCTGGCGGGTCACCCACGTCGCGGAATACGGGGTCAAGGCGACCCGCCTGGAGCCCATCTCGACCTCCCTGCCCGTGGGTCGTCCCCAGACCTCGGCGTAGATGTAGCCGTCGTCGGAGACGTACTCGCGGATGAGCACGTAACCGTCCGAGGTATTCCGGAACTTCATGTCGAGCGCGCCGGCCCCGTTCTCGTCGCCGAACCACACGGTGGCGTCGAGGCCGGGCCGGATGTAAGGGAGCTGGGCGTAGTGGGGGCTGCGCTCGGTGACGTCGAGGCCCGCGTAGTTGGCGGCCATGTACAGGGTCGAGGTGACCTGGCAGAGCCCGCCGCCGTCGGCCAGGGTCTCCTTGCCGTCGACGATGACCTTCGAGGCGTTGTAGTCGAGCCCCGCGACGTTCTCGATCATGGAGAACGTTTCGCCCGGCGCCAGGACCATACCGTCGATGGCGTTCGAGGACATCCGGAGGTTCTCCACCCTCTCCGCGCTCTTGTCGCTCGTCAGCGTGTAGTCCGTGCGGTACCGGCCCAGAAGCTCCGTGGGCTTGAGCTCCTCGGCGCGGGCGGTGGTGAGCTCGGGCTCATCGGTGACGACGGGCACCTCGTACTCGCGTTGCCCCTCGAAGAGCCCCTGCTCGAGGTCCGCGAAGAGGGCCTCCTCGTCTATCGCCTTCCCGCTCTGGCCCGGTGTTACGGTGACCTCGCCGCCATTCATCTCGTATCCTGATTCGACCGGTTGGACCGCGAGCGCCGCGTACATCTCCGGGAGAGACTCGCGAAGACGATCGCGGTCGACCTCCACCAGAATCTCGCCCTCGCGGGCGGTGACGTCGAGGGACCGCCCGATCTGGGCCGGCGCCAGGTCCCACTGCCCAGCAGCGGCCATGAAGACCACCGTACCGGACATGGCCGCCCGAGCCTTCTCGGCCGACTCCTCGGCCTCCGGGGTGAGCACGCTCGGTTCCAGCTTCCTGCCCGCCACCTCGACCTCTCCGGTCGCGGCTTCCAAGGCCGTCGCGAGGTTGGCCATCGTGGCGGGTACGTCGACCTCGTACCCCTCCCTGGCCCCTACAACGCCGACCTCGGCCCCCTCGATCGAGACCGAAGCCTCCCGGGGCTCCTCGTTCAGCCGCGCGGCGAGGCCCTCGACCTTGGCCTTCGCGACCTTGGGCCGGTAATCCACCTTCGGGGCAACGCTGGCCGCGCCGAAGGCGGCCCGCACCCGGTCGCCGAAGCGCTCCGTCACGCTCCCCTCCCTGCCAGCGGCGTAGGCTCGGTCAACGGTGCCGGCGACGTCGAGATCGACGCCCATCTCCTCTCCGGAGAAGGGGAACCTCTCCGGGCCTCGTTCGAGCACGATTTCTCCGAGCACGCCCCGTTCGGGGTCTCCCAGGATCTCTCCGGCCTCCTCGGGGGTCTTGCCGCCCAAGTCCACGCCCCCGACCGACACCCCGCGATGGATCACGCCCGCATCGACCCCGGAGTCAAGCGCCACGAGCAGGGACGCGACGGCGCACAACACGATGGTCAGCGGGCCCACAAGCCTCCTCACCCGGACCCAGGCCGATCCTGCCGTGGCGCCCCAACGGTACGTCGCGAACCTATCGAATTCCCCTTTCGCCTTGCGCTGCGTAGTCTTCTTCTCGGTGTCCCACACGGTCACGTCCTCCCTCTGGGAGCTTCCCTCGGTGCTGCGGGGCGCACCGCTCGGCACATCCCCCTCAATCCTGGCGCTCCCCCAACTCGACGCTTACCTCCCGCTCCTCGCCCTCCCTCACGACGGTGAGCTGGAGCGCCTCGCCGGGTGTGTAGTCGCGCAATGCTGCGAGCAGGTCCCCCGAGCTTTGGACCTCCGTCGAGCCGGCGGCGGTCACGACATCCTGGGGCGCCACTCCGGCCTCATCGGCGGGACCGCCCGGCTCGACCTCAGCGACGAGAGCGCCAGAATCCACCGAGATCCCGAACCGTTCCGCAGCCTCCGGGGTGACGTCTGCCAGGGAGACCCCCAGGTATGGCGTGGAGACTTTCCCGTTGTCTATGAGCTGGTCGGCTACGGAAGTCGCCGTGTCCGAGGGGATGGCAAACCCGATGTTTTCGGCCCCCGTCTGGCTCGGGGGCAGGTAGGCGACGTTGATCCCCACGATCTCGCCGTTCCGGTTCGCAAGGGCGCCGCCGGAGTTGCCGGGGGAGATCGCGGCGTCCGTCTGGATCAGGTCCACGAGCGCCGTCTCCTGCCGCCCGCCGGTGAGCTCTGCGGGGACCTCCCTATTTAGGCCGCTGATGACGCCCTGGGTCACGGTCGACTGGAAACCCGAGGGACTGCCGACGGCGACCGCCAGTTGCCCGGCCACGAGGTCGTTGCCCCGGCCGAACCTGGCGGCGGGGAGGTCGCCGCGGTCCACCTTGATCACGGCCAGGTCGGTAAACGGGTCCCCGCCGACTACGCGACCTTCTTCGGTAGTCCCGTCGGCGAAGGCCACGCTGACCTCCCGGGCGTCTTGGACGACGTGATCGTTGGTGACGATGTATCCGTCGTCGCGGTAGATGACGCCGCTCCCCACCCCCTCGCCCTCCTGGGTCCCGAGTGGCGTATCCTGAACCGCCCGCACGTTCACTTGCACCACCGACGGGCTGATCTGCGACGCGACGCGCGCCGCGGGTTCCTCCGCCGGGGCGCCGGCGGACGGCGGGACGTCCGTCCGACCTCCCCGGGCGCGATCTTGGCCCGCGTCGCTCCCCGTGCAGCCCACGGCCGCAAAGGCCACGGCGAGCCCGAAGACGACTACGATGAATGTCCTCAAAATTTTTGCCTCCTGTCTTGGTGCGGAGCGTACGCTTCGTCTCGAAACTTCTTGCTGCAGATCGGTCGCTGGCCGCGTCGGCGGGCGTCGCACGCCGCTCACGACGTCCCTCCCGCAGTATCCAGTGGCGCTTCGGCGGTCCTGAACGGGTCGTCCGGGGATTGCTCCATGCCGTAGAATGCCTCGATCACGTGCCTGACGGCCGGGGCCGCCGTCACCTCGCTGCCCTCCTCGAAGGCGCCGCCGTCCTCGACCATCGCGAGCACGATGAGCGGACGCCCTTCGGTCTCGGCCCAACCGACATACCAGTTGACGAACCGGCCGCCCGTGAGCTCGCCCGTCCCTGTCTTGCCGAGCATAGGCAGGCGCGAGCCCTCGAACGGCCACTCGGCCGTCCCGCCCTCTTCGGTCACCTTCCGAAGACCGTCCTTGGTCTCTTCGAGGGCCGAGGCGCTCACGTCCGACCGTGCTGCGGGCTCCGGCTCGATCTTCTCGACGGTCCTACCGCTCTGGTCCCGGATCTCCTTTGCGACGTGCGGGGTGACGAGCGTGCCGCCGTTCTCTATCGCGGCGTAGCCCCTTATGAGTTGCGCCGGGGTGGCGAGGAGGTCGCCCTGGCCGATGGCCATGTTCACCCAGCGGCCGACGGTCCACAGCTTGTCCTCGGAGGTGCCGCCGGCCTCCTCCTGCCATTCTCGGGTCGGCACCCTTCCCGCAGCCTCGCCCGGGAGGTCGATACCCGTAAGGGAGCCGAAGCCGAACCTCTCGTAGAACTTCGGCAGCCAGTCCTCGTCGTCGGTGGCGTTCCAGATCCGGTCGGCGACCTCGTAGAAGAACTTGTTGTTCGAGTCCATGAGGGCCTCGGCGTAGTTCTGGGTGCCGTGCGTGCCGTAGCCCCCGTTCTCCCGCCAGCTCTGCCAGCAACCACCCGTCGCGCCCCCCGGGCGCCAGCACTCTCCGGTGTCGGTTACCGCTGTCGCGGCGTCGATCACGCCGGAGACGAGGCCGGCCATCCCCGTGAACACCTTGAAGGTCGAGGCAGCAGGATACGTCCCCGCTATGGCGCGGTTGGAGAAGGGGGCGTTGGCGTACTCGGAGTTTAGGTAGTCGAACTGCTCGACCTCCTCGGCCCCCGTTATGCCGCCGACGAAAAGCTGCGGGTCGAAGTCCGGGCGGCTGGTAGACGCGAGGATCTCGCCGTTGCGGGGGTCCATTGCGATCAGCGCTCCCCCCGAGCCCGCGTAACCGTTCTCCTGGGCGCGAAGGAGGGCAGCGTCGAGTTCCTTTTCTGCGGTCTTCTGGAGCTCCACGTCGACGGTGAGCACCACGTCCTTGCCGGGGACGGGTTCGGTGACGCGGGCGGGCTCGCCCTGCTCGGGGATCTCCTCATCGCGGCCGTCGTAGCGGCTGCCGTCGGCCATGCGCACCTCGACCTCCCGGCCCAACGCGTCGACGTTGTACTCCTTCCTGCCCGGCGTGCCCCGCAGAACGTCCTCGTAGGCGAGCTCGATGCCGCCCTTACCGACGACGGCGGCCTGCTCGAGGCCCTCGTAGATGCCGCCCCCGCCCAACTCCTCCGGCGTGACGGCGCCGGTGTAGCCGAGGACGTGCGAGGCGAGAGAGTTCTCCGGGTAGTTGCGCACGTAGTCTTCGTTGACGACGAGGCCCTTGAACTCCTCGGTCCTCTCGCTTACGTACATGACGTCCTCGCGGGTCGCGTTCTCCTTGACGAGCATCGGGCTGTACTGGTTGCCGGAGGAGAAGGCCGCGTCGTACTGGGCCAGCACGGCCTCCTCGTCGGCCCCGAGGATGCCCGTCAATTCTTCTACCTTCTCGCGGGGGATGGCGTTCGGGACGATGGTGACGTTGAGGCCGGGGACGTTGTTCGCGAGGACCTTACCGTTCCGGTCGTAGATCACGCCGCGCTCGGGGGGCAGATCGGTCGCCCGCGTAGAAGACGCGTGAGCGGAGAGCGCGCTGTCTTCGCTCGTGATGACCTGGAGGTACCAGAGCCTGAAGCCCAGAGTCACGAACACGGCCGCGACCACCGTCGCGAGCGCGACGACGCGGACCTGTATCCCGGCCTGGGTGATCGCGGACTTCGGATCCCGTTTCCCATCGGGCCTCCTATCCCTCCGAGTCTCGTTGCGGCGCTTGGCGTCAACCCGCGTCATGCTCGGGCTTCCTTACGAAGGTTCCCGAGCGCTGTAGCATCCACTACAGATACCCCTAAGAGATCAGCTCGGCCTGGACGATGAGCCTTCGGGAGTAGTCGGGGAGCGTGCACGTCTGCAGCGTGAGCACGTCCTTGCCCGGCACGGGCTCCGTCACGTACAGGTCCGTGGGGTTCACGACGAACTCCTTGAAGACCCTGTACGTGTACCGGTTGCCGTCGGCGTCCTCGACGAAGACCTCGTCGCCGTTCTCCAGGGCGTCGAGGTCCCAGAAGGCCAGGAAGCTCGGCTCGTTCGGGTAGCCCAGGCGGTGTCCGGCCAGGTAGGTGTTCGCCCCGTCTTCCCAGGGGAAGCCCGTACCCTCGAGGTGGATGCCGGCGTTGTTCTTGAGGGCCTCCTCGTCGTCGCCGGCGGCGTCGGGAAGGTTGCGCCCTCGATGCGGGCCATCTTCGGGATCGTGACCTTCAGCGTCTTGTCCTCGGGTCCTTCCCCCGCGGCCTCGGTGGCTTCGGTGGCCTCCCGTGTGGATCCAACCTCGGGTACGTTGAAGCCTCCGGGGTCGGCCCCCTTCGCGGCGGTATCGCCCGAGCCCAGCCCCAATGCGAAGTAAGCAATCAGCACGACGCCACCGGCTATGAGGAGCAAGCTCAACGCTCCCGTCAGCAAGCCTTTTGAGCGCAACTCTTTACCACCTCTCCGAATCGCTCTAGAACTTCTCGTCTTACGACCGGGGGCCGACCGACGCCCTTCGTTGGAGGACCGTTCGGTCGAGGATGGTTCCGGGCGACGCACGAAACCCGCGATGCTCGGGACGCGAGAGCCAGCCCAGCTGGCTCCGTGCCGGCCCGTCGCCGGACCTCCGCCAACGATGGCGTCGCTTCCGCCAGCAAGAAGAGCGCGGGTAGCCCGAGATGGTTACCGCTCTCGGGGCATTTTTTCGAGAAAGTTCCGGCTCGTCACCGCCCCCAAAAGGGGTACGGCTTAAAGCCGGAGCACCCGTAGGAGAACGACGGTAGGCCCACGCCGTCGTCCGAGGGCAACGGGACGGGGCCATGGCCCGGCGACTTGCGCGTGGCGCACGGGGTCGGCCTTGCAGGCGCGGTTCAGGCGCGACCAGAAGAAAGCTCCCAAAGACAGGAGGAAACCTACGGCGTAGTAGCCCAGATCCTCCGCATCCGCGCCCAAGGCACCGTCGTCCTCCTGCTCGGCCGGGGAGTCCGCAAGGGACAGGTGCCCCGCGATCGGGCTCGGGCCGACGAGGAGGAGTTGGTGTACGGTCCCTAAGGCCCCGTGGCACAGGAGCAGCGCAACCACCAACAGGGGGATCAACGCCCTCCCGATTCTTGTCCCGCGTACCGAGCTGATGCGCGCCTCCATCACGAAGATCCGGATTCCGTGGAGCATAGTATCGCGTCGTGGACGGTTCTTAAACAACGGTCGGTCGAGATGCACGGCCCCTACGCTCATCGGCCCCAACTCCTGCGCGAAACCGCCGCGTTGCGGGAGAACACGCCCGGCTTGTCCCGCTGGCGCGGCTGCCCGTGGCGGACCTCAGGCGCCCAGTAGCAGGAGCGCGGCCACCAGCGCCGCGAGCGCGAACCGGTAGTAGGCGAACAAGTTGAGGCTGTGCCCGGACAGGTAATTCAGCAGGAATTTGATCGCGAGGTACCCCACGATGGCGGAGGAGGCGAAGCCCGCAAGAAAGAACAGGACTTCCGGGCCGCCCATGCTCTCGCTCGCCGCCTTCACCAGGCTCAAGGCCCCGCGCCGACGACGATCGGGACGCTCAGGAGGAAGGAGAAGCGGGCCGCCTCCTCGCGCCTGAGGCCGAGGAAGAGCCCGAGCGTTATCGTCGCCCCCGAACGAGAGACCCCGGGACGAGCGCCGCCGCCTGGGCGAACCCGACGCCTAAAGCCTCGCGGAAGTTCATCGTGGAAACCCGCCGGCTCTTCTTGCCCACCGCCTCCCCGACCACGAAGAGCACCCCAACGGCCGCGAGGTTGAGGACCACGACCCACGGCGAGCGCAACGAAGTCCTGAGGAGATCCTCGAGGACGAAACCGAGGATCGCCGCGGGGACGGTGGCCGCTAGGACCAGGTAGGCGAGGCGCTGGTCGTCGTCGGAGAGGTCCGGCCTGGGGAAGGAGCGGAGGAAGGCGAGCACCATCGCGGTCAGGTCACGCCTGAAGAAGGAGACCACCGCAACTATCGTCCCCAGGTGCACCGCCGCGTCGAAGGAGAGCCCGAAGGTCTCCTGGTCCAGCCCCAGGAAGTACTGCCCCAGCAGGAGATGGCCGGAGCTCGAGATCGGCAGGAACTCCGTGAGTCCCTGAACCACGCCCAGAATTATCGCCTCGATCAGCCCCGACAAGGTTTCCTCCGTTTCCGTCTGATGAACCCGCCCATGTTGACAGGCCGCGCGCCGATCGGCCACATACGAACGGTGGGTTGCCCCACCGCGGTACGCCTCTCGCGCACCGCGATGCTTCGTCGTAGGCCGAAGGAGGTTCGGTGAGGGACACGGTAAGCGTTAGCGGCGCCGAGGCGCGACCTCGATGCCGACGCCGCCGACAATGGCGCCCGCTAAAGCTTTAATTGCGGGCAGGCGCGGCGGTGTCGAGGAGGACCGGCCGTCGCCTCTCCCAGGGCGCCAAGCTAATTCGCCCAGCCGGTTGTGTTGGACGGGTCGATCCAACCCGCGGTGCGCGGCTCGCTCGTCTCGTGCTTCATCTCCTCGGGAACGGGCGGGTTGTAGCTGTACGTGTCCGTGTACAGAGTGTCGTCGAAGACGACCTCCCCATCTTCGTCCGTCACCTTCTTGGAGGTAACCCAGGTGATCCCCGTCGTTAGGCTCTCCTCGACCTTTTCCGAGGACATTACGATCTGGTCGCCGGAGGGTTTGTTGCCGAGGATCTGGGCGGTGAGGAAGCCGTCCTCGTCCACGAATTCCCGGATCAGGATGTTCCCGTCGGTGGTGTTCTTGAACTTCATGTCCAGGGGCTCGACCCCCTCGCCGCCGAACCACACCGTCGCGTCGAAGCCCGGCTTTATGTAGGACAAGAGCGCGTAGTGGGGGCTGCGCTCGGTGATCTCGAGCCCCGCGTAGTTTGCCGCCATGTACAGGGTGGAGGAGACCTGGCAGAGACCGCCGCCCTCTTCCAAAGCCACGCCGCCGTCGGCGAAGACTTTGGCGGGCTCGTAGTCCAAGGGCTCCAGTACCGCGAGTGCCGAGAACTCCTCCCCCGGCGCGAGCACCGTCTCGTTGATGGCGCCCGAAGCCTTTCTGAGGTTCGCCTGGCGGCCCGGGTCCGGATCCCAGGCGTAGTCCGTCTTGTACTCGCCGAGCAGCTCCGTCGGGGCGCTCGCGCGAGCCTCCTCCGTGGAGACCGCGGGCGCCTCCCGCTTCTCCGCCAAGGCGACCTCGCCGCTCAACCCCTCGAGCGAACGACCGAGGTTCTCGAGGGTCCCGTCGACGTTCACGCTGCGCCCCTCGACGGCGGGCTCGACCTCGACCTCGCCAGCCTCGGTCACGGTCGGAGCGGCGTCCTTGGGCTCGGTGTTCAGCTTTTCCGCCAGGCCCTCGGTGGCCCCGCGGGCGGCGGCCTCGTCGTAGGTGGCCTCGGCCGTCACGCCGACCCCGCCTCCGACGTAGGAGCCGAAGAAGTCGGAGATTCGCTGGAAGGGGCCGCCGCGCCGGCCGACGGAGTAGGCCTCCTCGACCGCCGAGTCGGCGTCCACCTTCACCCCGAGCTCCTCGGCGGTGAAGGTGGCGCCGTCGCCGAGGTTTATCTCCCCGAGCCTCCCGGAGACGTGGCGGGTGAGGGCGTCGGCCGCCTCGCCCCTGGTCATGCCGCTCAGGTCGACCTCGCCGGAGTGGACCCCGCGGCGGATGGTGTCGCCGTGCACCACGGAGTAGTCCACGAAGATACCCCCGACGAAAAGCGCCCCGGCGGCCGCGGCGATCGCGGCCAGGCGACGACGGCGAAAGTTCGCGCGCCTATCCCCCTTCGCCTTCGGGAGATTACGACGATGTTTGCGGGACCCGTAGGGCCCGGCAGTTCTGTTCAGCTCTTTCAAGGTCCGCCCCTCCTGCAGTGTCGATCGACGCAACCTCTTGCTTCGACGACGTAGCCCTCCTGCGAACGTTGCCGATGCGTGCTCCGTCTGGTGGTGCCTCGATCAGTTACCTTATCGCACCCTACGGCGAATTTGGTCGTAAAGCTCGCGCCGTGCATGAGCAAGCCCGACGGAAGACCGCATGCGGACGGCATACCGTCTGCTTCAAAAGCGCGCCGATCATGCGTGCAGGGGCAAACCTAGCCACGACCCTACGCATATCCGTCGTACGGGTGGCACAAGACCCACCCCGACGGACCTCGGTTCGCCCGTCGTAGGCCGGGCGTTTCGGAAGAAGCGTGATGGTCGGCTTACCCTCGGCCACTGGAACCTCCGTGCGGCCTCGTTACCTCGAAGCAGTTCGGCGAAACGGGAGATCGCGCGACGGTTTGGTTTTATACGAAATATGGTATGAGTGTAGTTGTGTTGGTGGGAGCCGCAGAGGTGGCGAGATGAGGTTCGAAGTCCTGCACGCGGAGGGCTGTTCGGGGTACGAGGCGACGGAGAGGAACCTGAGGGAGGTACTCGCCGAGGAAAGCATGGAGGCGGCGGAGGTGGAGTTGGTGGAGGTGCGCACCGACGAGGAAGCCCGGCGTCTCCGGTTCCCCGGCAGCCCACGGTTCGGGTGGACGGAAGGGATCTCTTCGGATCTCCCGGGGAGTCGGGGAGAGGCGGGTGGGGGCTTGGGTGACGAACCTACGCGGCCCCGTCGGGCTGCGAGGCCACCCGAGCGCGGGATGATCCGGGAAGCGCTCGAAGCGAGGAGAGGAGGGCCGATGCCGAAGGCCGTGCTTAGGGACGAGGTGCGGGAGCTGCTGGAGGACGGGGCGCAGCTCGTGGAGGTGCTGCCCGCGAGGAGTACGAGGAGGCGCACCTCCCGGGGCCATCAACATACCCCTCAGGGAGCTGGACCGGGAGGGGACCGTCGGGCTGCTGCGCAGGGACGCGCCGGTGATCGTCTATTGCTACGACTACCTCTGAGACATGAGCCCGCGGGCCGCGTGGCGGCTCGAAGGTCTCGGTTTCGGGGAGGTCTACGACTACGTGCCCGGGAAGGCGGATTGGTCCGCGAGCGGCCTCCCCACCGAGGGGACGCTGGCGAGCGTTCCGAAGATCGGCGACGGGGCACGCGCCGACGTGCCCACCTGTTCGCCGCGGGAGGGGGTAGGGGCGGTCCGCGAGCGCGTCCGGGCGGCGGGTTGGGACAGGTGCGTGGTCGTCGACGAGGGACGTGTGGTACTCGGCCTGCTGCGGGAGAAGGAGCTCGCCTCGGACCCCGAGACGAAAGCGGAGGACGCAATGAGGAACGGCCCCGCCACGTTCCGGCCCGACGAACCGGCGGAGAAGATCGCCGAGCGGATGCGCCGGCGCGGGGCGGCCGCCGTGCTGGTCACGACGCCGGACGGCAAGCTGGTGGGCCTGCTGCGTCGAGACGAAGCCGAGCGGCTGGCCGAGCGCGCGGCGTCGGAGTTCGGCTAGAAACCACCAGAAACACCGACCAAGGAGCTACGCTCGATCGGCCTGACCAGGCTGGTTTCTGCCATCCGTGCAACGGATGTGTGTAGCGGCGGCTGTGGCTAGGGATGCGGGGGACGGGCAGGACCGCTCGGGTTCCGAAGCGAGTGCCGCTCGACAGGGAACCCGGCCGCCAGGTCGGAGACGCGCGGACCGAGCTCACCCGGCGGTGGACCAAGACTCCCCCGCAGCTCACAGGGCGGGGAACTTCGCCCCTGCTCTCAAACGCCCGAAGCCGGGCACGAACCGGCCGACCCTCGAAGCGTACTCGGCATAGCGGACGCCATGCACGCGGAGCAGGTACGGCTCCTCTACGAGCCTTACCTGGATCTCGACCGCGGCGACCAGCCCCGCGACGGCCAAGAGCGCCACGAGATTTGGCACCAGCAGCGCGAGCCCGAGGAAGGCCGGCACCATCGCCGAGAAGATGGGATTCCTGACCAACGCGAAGGGTCCCGCGGTGACGAGCTCGGTCCTCTCGGCCTGGTCCACTCCCACGCGCCACGAGGCGCCCATGGCAATCTGCGCGAGAAGGGTCCCCGCGAGGCCCGCGAAGAAGAGGGCGAAGCCCAGGGCGTGCCCCGCGGGTCCATCGATGAAGGAGACCGGCCGGAGCACGCCAACGAGGTCGAGCAGGGGGCGGCCAGCAAGAGCAAGGAGGCGCCGACGAAGAGCACGCCCCGACCCACTCGGCGGAGAGCGGACGTCCGCTTATCCCGTTGAAGCCCGTCGAGCCGGTGGAGCGCACCTGCAGGAGCGCCCGTCCGCCGAAGGCGAGGGCCAGGTAAAGCGCGTAGAGCGCGAGCGCCCAGGCCGCCATCACACCGGCCTCGTGAGGCCGAGGAAGCGGGGCGTGGTCGCGCGGTAGCGTCGGTACTCCTCGCCGAACGCACGCTCCAGGTGGCGCTCCTCGATGGAGAAATAGACCCGGTGGAGCACGAAGAAGGCGGCCACGAGCAGGAGGGCCTTCGGGGAACGTCCCGCGAGCGCCGCCCCTAGCAGCGCGAGCCCCCAGCCGACCACCTGTGGGTTGCGGCTGTAACGGTAGGGACCGCTCTTCACCAGCTCGCCCTTCTCGAGCCCGGACATCTGTTCGAAGGAGCGAAACTCGCGCACGCCTGCGGCGAACAGGGTCGACCCGAAGAGGACAAGCGCCCCGCCTAGCGTCCTGGAGGGCATCCTGCCCAGCGGCAGCGGCCTGGCGCGCCGGGCCGCGAGGATGGTCAACCCGGCGTGCAGCAGGTAAGATGCCCAACCCACCGCCGAAGAGCCCGACGAGAGCTGCCCTCGCTCCTCGTAGTCCCTCCCGACCTTCCGCAGGAGCCACGACGCACCGGCAGCCGACGCGGTCAGGAGCATCGCCTCGCGCCGACCGAACTCCCCCAGAAGGCCGTGCCTTCGGAGGGCGAAGCGGGTTATCATCCCATCCCCGATGGCGGCCACCGCCAAGAGCTCCTCGAGTCTCCTACCCATCGCGGCACGCCCTTTCGTCATTCACATGATTATTTATTCATATGAGTAAGTGTACATATATTAGGCCGGGCGTCAAGCCGGCAGGCCGCTGCCGGTGGGCGCGTAGGGCGGTTCTTCGTCCGGGGAGGGGCTCAGTCGTCGTCGTGGCGGACGTGCTCGAGGGTGCCTATGAGCAGCTCGCGCACGTGCTCGTCGGCCAGGGAGTAGAAAACCATCTTGCCCTCGCGGCGGTGCTTGAGCAGGCGGGCGTCGCGCAGGACGCGCAGCTGGTGGGAGACGGCCGACTGGTTCATACCTAAAGTACGCTGCAACTCCCCCACGGAGAGCTCCTCCCCCGGCAGGAGGGCGCAGAGTATACGCATGCGAGTGAGGTCACCAATCACCTTGAGAAGCTCGCTGGCCTCCCGGATCTCGCGCTCGACGGGAGCGGCTTCGGGTACCTCCCGAATCTGGCCGGTGCGGTCGGTATCTTGCATGCGGTTATTGTACCGGCGGGGTTCGTGGGGAGTGGAAGTGCCCGATGGCCCATCGGGGGCTTCGTGGGACCGCCGTTCTTTTTTAGCCGAAGAAGGTCTGGTAGATGAGGAACACGTTCAGCGAGACGATCAGCGCGACCACCATCGTGGCCACCGCGGTGGTGAGGCCACGGTTGACCAGCGCGCCCATGATGCTGCGGTTGCGGCAGAAAATCAGGAGCGGGATCAGGGCGAAGGGGATACCGAACGAGAGGATCACCTGGCTTATCACGAGGGAGCGGCTCGGGTTGACGCCGATGGCGAGGACGATCAGGGCCGGGGCCATCGTGATGAGCCGCCTCAAGAACAGCGGGATTTGGCGGTTGATGAACCCCTGCATGATGACCTGCCCGCTCATCGTGCCGACTGAGGAGCTGGAAAAACCCGACGCAAGCAGCGCCACCCCGAAGAGGATAGCCGAGTGGTCGCCGACGAGGGTGCCGAGCTGGTCGAAGGCCTGGTCGATGTCGGCAACCCCTGTGAGGCCGTTGGCATTGAAGAGGGCGGCGGCCATGATGAGCATCGAGGCGTTGATCGTGCCGGCGATCGCCATGGCGATAACCACGTCCACGAGCTCGAAGCGGAAGATCTTCCGTCTCTCCTCGTCGTTCTTGCCCACGACCCTGCGCTGCGTGAGCGCCGAGTGCAGGTAGATCACGTGCGGCATGACGGTCGCCCCGAGGATGCCGCTAGCGAGCAGCACGCTTTCCGTACCGGCGAACTGGGGCGTGAACAACCCCGCCAGGATGCGGTCCCCTCGGCTGGGCGTAGAACATCTGGAAGGCGAAGGAGACCACAATCACCGCGAGCAGCGCCGAGATCGCAGCCTCCAACGGCCTGAAACCCCGCCGCTGCAACTCCAATATTCCGAACGCCGCCACCGCCGTGATGAGTCCCGCCGGCAACAGCGGTATCCCGAACAGCAGGTTCAGGGCCAAAGCCGCCCTATAAACTCCGCAAGGTCCGTGGCCATAGCGATGATCTCCGCCTGCACCCACAAGGCGAGCGAAACGGGCTTGGGAACCGCTCGCGGCACACCTCGGGAGGTTCTTGCCCGTGGCGATCCCGAGCTTGGCCGACATCGACTGTATGAGCATCGCCATCAGGTTCGAGGCCAAGATCACCCAAAGGAGGAGGTAGCCGAACTGCGCCCCGCCGAGATGTTGGTTGCGAAGTTGCCCGGGTCTATGTACGCGATCGCCGCCACGAATGCTGGCCCCAAAAACGGCAACAGCCCCCTGAGGCCCTTGCTTTTCCCCTCCAACGAAGCGTGCGCCGCCTTCGCCGTGGCGCTCTCCCCCGGCAAGACGCCCTCGACCATTCCACCGGTTTCGGGAGTACGACCGCCCATCTAAACCTCTTCTAGTAGGATCACGGAAGAATTTTGCTTTAGCTAATCGGGAATTCTACCAACCCTAATAGAAATATCCATAATTCCTAATACAAGAGGTTGGGCGGTCTAACAGCGCGGTCGGCGACCGGATCCTAGCGGACGACCAGCACGGGGCACCGCGCGTGAACGAGCACCCTCCTGTACACCCCTCCGGTCAACGCGCGATCCAACGCTGAGGTTTCGAGCAGCGCCGAGGCCCCTGGTGGCCCCATGACTATGCAGTCCGCCTCCACCTCCTCGGCCGCCCGCACGATGACCTGCCAGGGTCGGCCCTGGGCTATCAACCCCTCGTGCCCGACGCCGCTTTCGGAAGCCATCCGCCTTATGTCGCGGACGGCTGCTGCGCTCTCCCGTTCCAGCTCCACCACGAACCTGCCGTAGCGGAGGCCCGAGCGGAACGCCAGGTGCTTGTTGACGACCCCAGCACGAACAACTCCGCGCCTAGGTTTTTCGCCAGGTACACGGCGTGCTCGCCCGCCCTCAGGGAGGGACCGGAGCCGTCCGTTACCGCAAGCAGCCTCGCGTAGTTGTGGTCCTCCGCCGCGGATCGTCCTCCCTTCGGTCTCGAAATCGGCACCGCACTCGCGCTTCTCGCGTCGCGGGGGGACCCGAGACGCTCGAGAAACGCCGCCGAATCTCGCTGGAGTTCCGGGGCTCTCAGAGCGCACCGGCGTCTCCATTCCCAGTACCTATCGACGAGGCCCGGCATTCTCCTCCCGTCCGGTAGTCTTCGACCGTGCGATCATAGTCCGCGCCCCTCGGCCTGCATCGGCTTCGTCGACGGCGCAACAAGGTTGCTGAGACAGCGGATCGTTCTCCGGGGTCTCGACTGGTGGTGGCGCAGGGACGAGCGGGCGAAGGCCCAGGCCTGTGAGGTCGGCACGCCTGCTCGGATTTTGGTCCCGCCGGTGGCCACGTTTGCTGGGCGGATCCTGCGTTGCCCGAGGCCCGGCGCCCTGCGCGGTCCGGCGCTTATACGACAAGCCTACGGAGCGCATCTTCGCCCGTCATGTCGAGGTCCACGGGATACCCCGCCTCTTCGTCTTTCCAATAAGCCGCCTCGATAACGGTCCGCCATCTCCACTCCGAAGCGAACCTACCGTCGGAGCAACCGTCCTCGAGAGCGTTGGCCATCACGCGCCCCTTGTGCAGCTTTATGAGCCTCTTGATCGTGTAGGAATCCCGCCTGGAGAGAGCTCGCCATCTCCGTTCGAGGTCCGGCAACGCGGCCACCAACTCCGGCGCGCCCGGTTCGTTCAACTCGGCGGCGCTTTCGAACAGCGCCCACACCTCGCTCCCGTGCGGCGAAAGCTTGGCGGCCTCGCCCTCTATCAACCCCACGAGCCGCAGATCGTGCAATACCCCTCCTTCTCCCAGCGGCGGCCGCGCTTTCGCCCTCCGGTTCCGCCGCGAATTTGCGCGGCAGGTAGAAACCCGAACGACTCTGCGCGCCGAGGGTTTTCGCCGGGTACGCGGCGCGCTCGCCGGCGTTAGGTGAGCATCCGGAGCCGCGAAGCGCCGCCGGAGCGGCCGATCTTCACCGTCGGAGCAAGGGCCGCGCCTTTGTAAGGTTCGTGCTTCACCAGCCTGAGCGCCGCTAGCTTCTTGAGCGTGGGGTGCCGACGGGGCGGCGATTCTCATGCGTCCGACCGGTCGACGGGTGGTCGCCCTGCCCTCGTCGAGCTCCGGCTTCTGGATCAGCCCCACGTACGGACGCATCGACCTCGTCGGGCCCGTCGACGCAGTGGGGCTCCCCGACGGAAGGAGAGGGCTCTATGCTCGGCGCACCTCCTCGCCTTCGACCCGGATTGGCACCTCGGGTAGGGGACGGTTCGCCGGACCGTTCAGGACCGCAGCGCCGGCCGCCGGGTCGAAGACCGAACCGTGGCAGGGGCAGGCGAGCTTGCCGTCCCTGTAGGCGACCGCGCAGGCCTGGTGCGTGCAGACGGCGGAGTAGGCCACGAGATCGCCGTTTTGAAGGCGCACCAGCACGCTCTGCTGTCCCGTATCCGCGTCCGTGAAGGGGAAGGCGCTGTTGGGCGCTACCTCGGACTCCTTGACGATGGCCTGGCCCTTGCCGACCTTTGGTCCGGCTTCGGGGGCGGCGCCGACCGTCGTGGCCCCTCCGTTCCCGGCGGAACCACCGCCGCCTCCGCAACCGGCTATCACCGAAGCTCCCACCGAGCCCAGCCCCAGCCCTATGAATTTCTTCCTGGACAACTTCGCTTTGCTCAAGAAAATCTCCTCTTTACCATTTACGGATCTCCAACGCTCGTGCGGAGGGAGGGTTGCACCCCGGGTCCGAAACTCCCTCGCCCCGGAGCAACGGCGGCATACAACGTACGATCCCGGCGCTATCGAGCCCTCTCGCGTCTACACGTGGTGTTGTTAGTCCTTTGGGGCGGCCGTCATGCGACCGCCGCGCACGGTCGCCCCGATCACCAGTCCTGCGCCTACCAGCACCACGTTCTTGATGATGTACTGGCCTTCGAGCGTGGGCGCGTACGGTACCTGCGTGAAAGCCTCGCCGGGGAACAGCAGCAACGGCAACCAAGCGCCCAGCATCTGGAAGGACAGAAGCAGCAGAGTAAAGCGCATAAATTTGCCCGCGATGAGGCCGAGGCCGATGGTGCATTCCAGGGTCGCTAACAGCACTATGCTCGCGCCTGCCGGGATGGCTCCCAGGCTGAGGACGTCGATCGTGCGTATCGCCAGGTCCTGCGCGGGGCTCATGCCGGGGAAGAACTTCAGCACGCCGAACCAGAGGAACACGATCCCCAGACCGACGCGCAACACCATCACGCTGTAGCGCGAGAGCCAACCCGCGATCCTCGCGTCCATCCGATCGAAACGAAAACGTAAAGCTTGCGTAGCATCCTCCTTCGGAAGTTTGTTTGTCCTTCGTCTTTGCGGGGGCTGTGCCGAAGACGGCGTGTTCCCCGGCGCGCCTTACGAAGCTGTTGGGCGCGGCTCCGACGTGAAACCGCGCCCGGACGGGATCTCCCTACACGCTCACCAGGAGGGCCGTCGCGTACATGATCGCTATGCCGGCCGTCAGCCCGCCGAGGTTCGTGCCGGAGAGGGCCGGGGCCTTTGTTTGGGCTGAGTCCTTGAGCAGGAGCCGCGTGACCTCGTATATGACCTGGAGTATCGCGCCGACTCCGACAGCCAGGAAGAGGGCCGAAAGCAGGTTCGAGTAAGCGAAACCGGCGATCCAGGTCCCAAGGATGGCCGGGCCTCCCCCCAGCAGTGCCAGCCCCACGAAATGCCAGAGGCTTGGTCTGCGTTCCTTGAGGATGGGTGCCGCGATGCCGACGCCCTCCGTGATGTTGTGCAGGGTGAAGCCTATGATAAGGAACGTGCCGAGGGCCGCTTCTCCCAGGGCGAACGCCGCCCCGATGGCGAGTCCCTCCCCGAGGTTGTGCAGGCCTATCCCCGCGGATATGCGGTAGGAGGTCGAAAGCCTACTCGACTCGTCGCGCCCGCGCCGGAACAAGCTTTCGGCCCCCAGGAGCCCGAGGAACGTCAATAAGGCCACCAGCAGCACCATGGGGACCCCGGAGAAGACCCCCGGCAGTTGCCCGGCGAGCTCTACGGCCTCCAGCATCCCGTCCACCACCAGCCAGACCAGGAGCCCGACCGTAAGGGCCAGGACGAAGTTCATGCCCGAGACGCCGAGGCGCCTCAAGAACGGGTACCACAACAGCCCCAAGGACACCGGCACCACCCCGACGTAGAACCCGATAAGCGCGTAGCGGAAGAGCGACTCTCCCGAGAAGCCCGGCGTGAGGGCCGCCAAAGGCACCTCCGCGTCGAAGGTCGTCCCGGTGTTCGTGATGAGGGTGATCGCATACGCCTCGCCCTCGACCCACGTGTAGGGGATGTTTATCTCGGTCGAACCCAAGGGCGGGATCGTGTTCCCCGACTCTACCTCGAAACCCGTCAGCGCATCGTTCACGTTGACCTGCGCGATCGTCACGGGGTCCGGGCCGCCGTTGGTGACGGAGACCACCATCTCGTACTCCGTCGGCAGGGCCACCCGCTCGACGGTAAGGTCCTCCACGGGCGGCAGGTCACTCCGCGCCACCCCGGCCCCGTTCAGCACGATAAAGGCCAAGAGCAAGCCCAGCCCCAGGAGCGGTATGAGTCCCAGGAGCACCCAGCCCGGCCCGCGTCCCTCATGCCTCTTCTCCACCTTCTGTCCTCCTACCATGCTTACTCCTCCACCTCGAAGAAGCCCAGCCAGCCGAGCTCGGCGAACTCGTTGACGTGGGCGTGGAACATGAAGTTGCCGGTGCGCCCGTAGGTGAACTCCATGATCCCGCGCTCCCCCTGGGCGAGCATCTTGGTGTCCGTGTACTCCGTCGGCTCGAGCTTCGTCCCCGTGGGGTAGTAGTCGAAGAAGTTCGCGTGGATGTGCATGCTGTTTATGAGGTCGAACTCCGTCATGTTGACCAGGTACACCCGAACGGGCTGCCCCTTCTTTATCTGTATCGGGTGCCGCTGGTAGTGGAAGGCGACCCCGTTGACGGTGTAGACCTCGTTCTCGGTATCGAAGTTGGTGTCGAAGCCGTTCATGACCATGACCATCTCGTCCGCTTCCGAGCGCCCCTCCTTGGGGTCGACGATGAACGCCCCGTAGAGCCCCTTCTCGACGTGCTTCCTCAGGGGCGGGACGTGGCAGTGGTAGAGGTGGCACCCGAACGGCTCGGCGTCGAACTCGTAGACGAACTCCTGGCCCGGACCGACGAGCTCGAACGTCCCGTCCATGTTCGCATCGTGGATGCCGTGGAAGTGGATGGTGTGCGGGTGCGCCCCCCGGTTCTTGAACGTGACGCGCACCCGGTCCCCTTCACGGGCACGCAACGTCGGCCCCGGCACCTGCCCGTTGTACGCCCAGGCCGGATAGAAAACCCCCGGCGCCACCTCTATCTCCACGTCCTCGGCCACGAGCTCGTACTCGCGGACGGTCCTGCCGCCCTCTTGGCGTTCCTCTCCCCAGTAGAAGTCCCTCAAAAACTTCGAGGGGTCGAACTTGGAGAGGTCCACGTCCCCTTGCCCTCCGTGCTGCCCCACCATCCCCTCGTGTCCTCCGGCATCCATCTCCTGCCCGTGGGCCAAACCGGCATGGGCACCCGCCGCCACGCCCGCGGCACCCAGAGCGCCCGTGACGCCCGCGGCCCGCAACCCCAACGCGCCACCGGACATGCCCAAGGCGCCCGCGATGCCCGCGGTCCTCAAGAAGTCCCGACGCGAGAATCCGGGCACCGGCTCACCCGTTCGCACGGGCTCCGCCCCTTCGACCGAGGCTGGAGCATTCGCCCGCCGGCCGGACCGCGCAATCGCCGCCAGCGCGACGACGAGCGCCGCCTCCGCCGCCAACGCGGACAGGTCCAGCACCCCCATCCCCTCCACCTCGCCCGCGTGCGGCCCGAAGAACGGGACCCCCGCGGTGCGCGTCACGACGTACAGGGCGATGAGCGCGAGGTTACCGACGACGCCGAGGAGCAGCAAAGCCCGCCCGGGCTGGCGCAGCAGGGCCACGCCGAAGAATCCCTGGGCCGCGGCGGCCGACAGGAAGAAGAGCCCGTACCCCCACCACTCCTCGAAGTGCTCCGGCATTACCCACAGATGCGCCAGCGCGGCCAACAGCGAGAGAACCGCCGCGCCGTACAAGGTCATTCTCCGTCGCTCCATCGTTACCCCTACTCTCTCATTCGGTGTTTTAGTTTTGGCTAAAATATAAACTTGGATATCCTAACGGTCAAGTCTAGGCACTTCTTGACAAGAAAACGGGGTTGTTTAGACTTGTATTTAGAGATGTCCAATGCCACGACAACCCCGCCGCCTTCTTCTTCGGTCGGCGACTACGTGAAGGCGATATGGGAGCTCGGCGGCGGTACGGGCACCGCTTCGACCAAGGAGATCGCGGATCGGCTCTCGGTCGCGCCGGCGTCGGTGACGAACATGCTGGGGCGCTTGCGGGAGCGGGGTTTCGTCGAGTATGAGCGTTATCGCGGGGCGTCGCTCACCGAGGAGGGACGCTTGGAGGCCTTGAGGCTGGTCAGGCGGCACCGTTTGATCGAGACGTTCTTGCTGGAGCACCTTGGGTACTCGTGGGAGGACGTGCACGAGGAGGCCGAGCGGCTCGAGCACGCCGTCTCCGACAATTTCACGGAGCGCTTGGCGGAGATGCTGGAGCACCCAGAGAGAGATCCCCACGGCGAGCCCATCCCCAAGGTCGACGGCTCGCTCGCACCGGACGACTCGCGACCCTTGGTCGATACCGAGGCCGGGGAGCGCGTCCTCATCTCGCGGGTGAGCCACGGGGTCGGCGGCGACGACGCCCCGATTCTGGTCTACCTGGGGGAGCGCGGTCTCGTCCCCGGGCGTGAGCTGGTCGTCGGGGAGGTCCGTGCCCTGGACGGTGTCGTCGTCGTGGAGGACGAGGACGGAGTCTCGCACGCCCTCGGTCCCGCGCTGGCGGCCTCGATCTTTGTCCGGACCTACGCGGAGTCTGCGCAGGAGTAGTACGAGGCGAGGATTGACGAGCACCGGTACGACCGCTATGCTGCCGAGCAATAGACGTAGTAAGGGCGGAGGGGTCCAGGAAGCCGGTGCGAGTCCGGCGCGGTCCCGCCACTGTGACCGGGGAGCAAGCCCGAAAAGCCACCGCGCAAGCGGGAAGGCCGGGATGAGCGACGATCCGGGAGTCAGGATACTGACCTGCCGCCCATAGTGCCTGGACTGGGGCGAGGACCCCGAGAAGGAGATCGTATGGAAAAGACTTTTTCCCCCGAGCGGCGCATCTCTTTGGGGGAGATGCCCTTATGGAGCTGGTTGTTGGTGGCCCTCCTGCTGGTGGTGCTCTTCGCTCTTCTTTCCGCTAGCGGGGCCCTGCTCTCGCCTTTGCTCGGGCAAGCGGCGCAAGTCGCCGACTACCTGCACGAGTTCGCCCACGACGGCCGCCACCTGCTCGCCGTCCCCTGTCACTAGGCAGAAACGGGAATCGGACAGATGGTCGCACGGTACCTGTACCGGGGCCTGGTGGCCGGATTGCTGGCGGGCCTCTTAGCAGGGATCTTCGCCTTCTTTGCGGGCGAGCTCTCTGTCGACCAGGCCATCCGGCTCGAAGAGGCCGCCGCACACGCGCATGAGGAGGAAACCTTTAGCCGCCCAACCCAGAAGGTCGGGCTCTTCTTTGCCACGAGTTTCTCTGGGGCAACCGTCGGGGGGATATTCGGGGTCGCGTATGCGTACTTCCGCGGTCGCCTCGCGTCCAAGAGTGATTGGACCCGCAGCTTGTCGCTGGCCGCAACCATCTTCGCCGGGGCATCCCTGGTACCGTTTCTCAAGTACCCTGCCAACCCTCCCACAGTGGGAGATCCGGAGACCATAGGGGCTCGCACGGCGTCCTACTTACTTTTGGTCGCGCTCTCGCTGCTCGCGATCGTGGCGACTTGGTACGCGGCCAAGGGTCTCCGGGGCGAGGTGTAAGCTCTCCCGTGCGCCACTTGACGGTGGGAACGGGCTTACTGGCCGTTTTGGGGTGCTTTTCGGCGCGCTGCCGGCCGGCGCCGATCCCGGGAGTTCCCGGCCGGGCCACTGTGGGAGTTCCGGGTTTCGTCTTTGGGCAGTTTGCTCGTGTTCTGGGTGGGCCTCGGGGTGGTCTTCGGGGTTTTGTGCGAGCGGGCGAACCGAAGAGGAGGCGCACGTAAGCATCCGGTGCGCTAACCTCCGGGGGGACGCGCGCTAGTCCCCGGCGGGCTGCCGAAGGTGGGGAGGTACGTACGCTGGACGGTCCCGCTGCCGTCCAAGATTGGGTTGCTCGCGCCCTCGTATCCGCTGGTGGCCTCTCGCGCCGCCCCTTCAAAGCAGGTCGAGGCCACGGGTCACGGCAACAAAGAGGATCGCGCCCGCGATTGCCCAGGCGAGCCTGCGGGCGGCGGACCCATGGTCGGGGGGCTTCAAAGGCCGTCGGGTGCGGCGGATCTGGTCGTCACGGAACGTGCGCCTACTCCTCATCGCCCTCCTCCTGCGCCCCCCCGAGGGTCTCGAAGCCCTGCCGTTGGAACGCGGGCGGCATCGCGAGGGCGCCCGCAGGGTGGCCTACCACCGAAGGCAGCGCCGATCCCCAAGCCGACCAGGAGCGCGAGGAAGAGTTAGGAGCACGCCCGCGTTTATGCCGCGTCGCCCTACAAAGGACTGGCATTCGTTCGCGCGACGCCCCTGACTCTCCCAACTTAACCTCCCAGTAACGTGAAGAGGACGAGCGTCGTCGCGGCGAGCGTGGCCACGAAGAGCACGCCGGGGACCCTGCTCCGGTGCTCCGCCTGGGCCTCCGGGAGCAGGTGGGAGGCCCCCATGTAGGCGAGCACCCCCCCGGCGGCGCCAACGAGCAGGCCCAAAGCCCGGTCGCCGGGGGCGGGCAGGGCGGTGGTTAGGGCGGCGGCCAGCGGGATCGCGAGCCCCAACGGGACCGCCACCCGCAGGACCTGGGCGCGCGTCGCGTGCGCGGCGGCTAGGATCGCCGCCAAAGAGATCCCGACCGGCGCCTGGTGGACCAGCACCCCCAGACCCACCGCTCCGGCGGCGGGCGCGGAGAGCTCCGCGCTGACGCCCAGCGCGAACCCGTCGGCGAGGTTGTGGACCGCCAGCCCCATCACGAGCGGCGCGAGCGCATGCTCTCGGACGTGCTCGGCCGGCGAGTGGTGGGTGTGCGCGCGTGTGAAGGTCTCGACGAGCAGCAGGAACGAGAACCCCCCGACGAAGCCCCAGACGGCGGTCCTCCCGCTCAGCTCCAGGGCCTCGGGGAAGAGGTCTGCGAACGCCAGGGCGAGCAGGAGCCCCGCCGCGACGGCGACGGAGTACGACCGGCCCCTGACGCCCATCCCCTTGCCGAGCAGGGCCAAGAGGCTCGCCCCCGAGAAGCCAACGGCCGAGAGCAGCGCCGCGAAGGTCGCGGTCACCGGCGTCGCCACCCCGCGCAAGGCGCGCGACCACCCGAACCGTGGCCGGCCGGGGTCGCATCCGCGTCGGCGACCACCCTCCTTCGCGCGAAAAGCTTCCGCGCGTTGATCTCCGTCGTAGGCTCCTTCCGCGACGACGCCCGCTCCATCCTAGTTCCGTCCGTAAGCCAGCAGCCGCAAGGCGTTGAAGACGACCAGGAGCGTGGAGCCCTCGTGGAAGACCACGGCCGGGCCGATGCCGAGGAGGCCGAACGCGGTCGCCGGGATCAGCAGGACCACCACGCCCAGGCTGACCCAGAGGTTCTGCTTGATGGTACGGCTCGTGGCGCGACTGAGGCCCGTGGCGAACGGGAGTTGGCGGAGGTCGTCGGACATGAGCGCGACGTCGGCGGTCTCCAGGGCCACGTCCGAGCCCGCGGCACCCATGGCGATGCCGACCGTCGAGTTGGCCATCGCCGGGGCGTCATTTACGCCGTCGCCGACCATCGCCAGCTTGCTCTCCTGCTTGCGCAGTTCCTTTATCGCGCCAACCTTGTCCTCTGGCAGCAGGTCGCCCCGCGCCTCATCGAGCCCGATCTTCTCGGCCACCGCGTCGGCCACGCGCTGGTTGTCGCCGCTGATCATGATCATGCGCCGCAGGCCGACCTGGCGCAGCTTCTTTACGACCTCCGCCGCCGACCCGCGCGGCGTGTCCATGAGGCCCAACACGCCGAGGTAGCCCTCTCCTCGGCGCACGATCATCGTCGTGCGCCCGTCGCCTTCGAGCCTCTCGACGGTCCTTCGGATCTCACCCGGCAGCTTCTCCCCGTCCCGCTCGAAGAGGTCGTCCTTGCCGATCCACACCGGCTCTCCGTCGAGCCGGGCCCGCACGCCTCGGCCCGTGAGGCTCTCGAGGCCGTCCGCCTCCGGCATCGCGGTTCCTTCCAGCCGCTCCGCGCCCCCCTTCGTCACGGCGGCGGCCAGCGGATGGTCGCTGAGGCGCTCGACCGCCACGGCCGCGCGCAGGAGCTCTTGCTCGTCCGCGTCCTCGTAGGGCACAACGTCCGTGAGGCGGGGCTTGCCCTCCGTGAGCGTCCCCGTCTTGTCGAAGGCTACGGCCGTTAGCGTGCCGAGGTTCTCCAAAGGTCCGCCGCCCTTTACCAGCACGCCGCTCCCGCCGGCCCGGGCCACGCCGGAGAGCACGGCGCTGGGGGTGGCTATCGCCAGGGCGCAAGGACTCGCCGCCACCAGCACGGCCATCGCCCGGTAGAAGGCGTCGCCGAAGGGCTCGCCGGTCAGGAGCGGCAAGGCGAGCAAGAGCGCCACGAAGCCGAGCACGGAGGGGACGAAGATCCGCTCGAAGCGGTCCGTGAAGCGCTGGGTGGGGGACTTCTGGGTCTCGGCCTCCCGCACCATCCGCACGATGCGAGCCAGCGTATTGTCCTCGGCGCGCCGCGTCACCTTTACCTCCAGCGAGCCCGCGCCGTTGATGGTGCCGGCAAAGACCCTGCTCGCGGCGTCGAGCTTCTCCGGGGCCTCCATCGCGGCTTCGGTGTCGTCCACTGGCCGCTTGTCCACGGGGACGTTCTCGCCGGTGACCGGCGACTGGTCCACGCTGCTCTCGCCCCCCACCACGAACCCGTCGGCCGGGATGCGCTCGTTGGGCTTGACGATGACGACCTCGCCGACCTCTACTTCCTCGACGGGCACCTCCTCCCGAGCGTCGCCGCGCCGCACCAGGGCCGTCTTGGGCGCCAGCTCCGCCAGCGCCTCTATCGCCTTCCGGGCGCGGCCCATCGCGTAGTGCTCCAGGGAGTGCCCCAAAGAGAAGAGGAAGAGCAAGAGCGCCCCTTCGGCCCACTCGCCCAGGATCGCGGCGCCCGTGGCGGCTATCAGCATGAGGAAGTCGATCTCGAAGCGCCCGGCGCGCACGTTCTCCGCGGCCTCACGCAGCGTGTAGAACCCGCCGAAGAAGTACGCGGCGAAGTAGAAGCCCAAAGGCACCCACCCCGTAACGTCGGTGAGCACCGAGAGCAAGAAGCCGGTGATGAGGGCGGCGCCGGAGAGGATCGCGAAGATCAGCTCGGTGTTCTCGCCAAAAACGCCGCCGTGGTGGTGACGGTCGTCGTCTTCCTCGTGGTCGTCTTCTCCGCTGCCGGCCTCCTCGGCATCGAGAAGAGCACGGTCACGAGGGACGTGGGGGTCGGGCTCCGGGGCCTCTTCGAGCCCGTGCCGGACGGGCCCGTCCCGGTCTTCCCCGCGAGCGCGTTCGCGGGCGCGCCGATCTCGCACCACCCGGACGCCCAACTTCTGCAGGTTCTCCCGGATCTCGGCCTCGTTCGTGAGCTCCCAGTCGAAGCCCACGCGCAAGGGGCCCGACGCTGTAGCCTCCGCCTCCACCACGCCCCTCGTCCGCTTGAGCCGCTCGGCCACGGTGCGGGCGCGGCGGGGGTGGTCGATGCCCTCAACACTCCAGAGCGCGTGGCCGAAGCGCTCGGTGAGGCGTGCCCCGGCGCGTTCGGAGATCCGGCGGATGCGCGGCAGCGAGAGCGCGTCCGGGTCGTAGTGGATGCAGAGCTTGGCCGGCTCGCCGTCCGGGCCCTCGACTATGTGCGCCTCCTCGACGCCTTCGCGGTCCTCCAGCTCCTCGACGAGCCGCCCGACGCACTCGTCCCTCTCGTCCGGCACGTACGGGAGCAGCACGGGTATCTCGAGTTGCAGCTTGCCGGTCATCACGATCCTTCCGTCGCACCATCCGTACCGGAGCGGGCCTGACGGGCCCTACCTCCCGCGGCCGTCCTCGACCGCGACGCCGGTCCGTACCTCGCCGGCGCAGCAAGGGTCGTCGCAGGAGGAGGCGGCCGCTTCGGGGCGAGCGGCCGCCGGGTCGGCGGTCGCCGCGCTCTTCTTCGCGCGCCGCGGCGAGTCCGCGGCGCGGGCGCCTTTCCCCCGGAAGAGCCTCAGGCTGTTCGCGGTCACGCCGACGGAGGAGACGGCGTCCTCGAGCACCGCGAGCCACAGCGGCACCAGCCCGACGGGGGCGAGCACGGTGAAGATGCCGTTGAGGAGGATCGAGACGAAGATGTTCTGCTTTATGGTCCTGTCCGCGGAGCGCGAGAGCCTCACCGCCTCGGCGAGCTTGAGGAGGTCGTCGGACATGAGCGCCACGTCCGCGGCCTCCAGCGCCACGTCCGCGCCGGCCGCGCCCATGGCGAAGCTCACGTCGGCGGCGGCCAAAGCCGGGGCGTCGTTTATGCCGTCGCCGACCATGCCGACCGCGCGCTTCTTGCCGCTCGCACCCTCGCGGGCGACGGCCTCGCGCACCGCCTCGACCTTGTCCTCCGGCAACAGCCGCGCCCGGTAGTCGATGCCGAGCCTGCGGGCGATGCGTCGCGCGGGGGCCTCGGCGTCTCCGGTGAGCATGACGAGGTCCTCCACCCCGACCTCCCTCAGGGACCGCAGGGCGGCCTCGGCGTCGGGCCTTATGGAGTCGGCGAGGCCGAAGACGGCGATCGGCCCGTCCTTTGTGCCGAGGATCACCGGCGTCTGGCCGGCCTCTTCCACGTCCCCGAGCGCTGCGGCGGCGTCGTCGAGCGGCACGCCGCGCTCGTCGAAGAGGCGGGGGCTCCCGACGAGGAAGCGCTTACCCCCGATCTCGCCCTCCGCCCCCCGGCCCGCTATCGAGCGGAAACCCTTCACCTCCGGAAGCTCCCTGCCTTCGGCGGCGGAGAGGATGGCGTGCGCCAGCGGGTGCTCGGAGCGACGCTCCAGCGCCCCGGCGAGGCCGAGCGCCTCGGCCTCGCCGGCCTCGCCGACGGCGATCACGTGCTCCACCACGGGCCGTCCCTCGGTGAGGGTGCCGGTCTTGTCGAAGAAGAGGGTCTTCAGCCTGCCCGTCGCCTCCAGTGCCTCGCCGCCCTTGATGAGGACGCCGCGCCTGGAGGCAGCCCCGATCCCGGAGACCACCGAGACCGGCGTCGAGATCACCAGGGCGCACGGGCAGGCGACGATGAGGAGCACCAAAGCCCGGTAGAACCAGGTCGCGAACTCCCCCCCGAAGAGAAGCGGCGGCACGGCCGCGACGGCGACCGCGGCGGCGATCACCACGGGGGTGTAGATCCGGGAGAAGCGTTCAACGAACTGCTCGATCGGGGCCTTCGTGCCCTGAGCCTCCTCGACCATGCGCGTGATCTTCTGCAGCGTGGACTCCCCGGCCTCCCTGCTCACCCGCACCAGGAGGCCGCCGGAGCCGTTGAGGCTGCCGGAGAAGACCTCCTCGCCGATCCCCTTCTCCGCAGGGGTGCTCTCCCCGGTCACCGGCGACTCGTCGAGCGCCGAAGAACCCTCGACTACCTCCCCGTCCACCGCGACCCGCTCGCCGGGTCGCACGATCATGGTGTCCCCGACCCGCACCTCTTCCACTGCCAACAGGACCTCCCCGCCGTCCCTGCGCACCAGCACCTCGTCGGGGGCGAGGCGGGCCAGCGCCCGCACCGCGCCGCGGGTCCGGTCCACAGCGTAAACCTGCAGGGCGTTGCTCAGGGCGAAGAGGACCACGACCAGGGCCGCCTCGCCCCAGGCGCCGATAAGAGCGGCCCCGACGACCGCCACGCTCATCAGCACGTTGATGTCCGCGTTCCTCGCCCTTACCGAGGAGAGCGCCGCCCGGAAGATCGGCAATCCCCCGACCGCGATCGCGGCCGCATAGGCGCCGGAGCTGGCCCATCCCGGCAACCCGAGAAGCCACAGCACCGCGCCCAGCGCGAACAAGAGCCCGCCGGCGAGCGTTAACAGCACCCTCGGCTGTCGCCAGAAGGAGGCGTGCTCCGCCTCCCCGGGGCGCTCCACGCCGTAGCCCGCCTTCTCCACCGCCCTCTCTATCTCCGCGGGCTCCACGCCGGGGTCGTGCCGGGCGTCGAGGCGGCCTGCGGCGAAGTTGACGGTCGCCTTGTACACGCCCGGAAGCTGCCCGACCCTCTTCTCCACGGTCGCCGCGCAGCTCGCGCAGTCCATCCCGGTGACACGCACCACCGTGCGCTCGGCGTTCGTGCTTACGGGTCCGGCGTCGTCGCGCCGCGGCCCGAGCGGGACCACGACGGGAGCGGACGCGTCCCCGCCGGAGGGCGCGCAGCACCCGTCGGTGCAGCCGGAGCCGTCCTGGGGCCGCCGGGCCGGGGACTCGACCCGCGACGTGGTGCCTTCGGCGTTCTCACCGGCGGGAGCGCAGCATCCGTCAGTGCAGCCAGGGTCGACGGGTTGCTCGGGAGTCCCGTTCGGTCCCTGGTCCGGCTGGAAAACGGGGAGTTGCCTCTTCTTCACGCGCGGACCTCCGCGTCCCGCGAGACCCCCGCCGATTCCTCAAGCACGGCGGATAACAGCGAGCGCCCCGCGTCCGTCAGGGAGTACATCACCAGCTTGCCGTCCCTCCTCGAGCGGACTAGGCCGTGCGACCTCAAGACCCTGAGGTGATGGGACACAAGGTTCTGAGAACGCTCGGAGATCCAGGCCAGATCGCAAACGCAGAACTCCCCGCCCTCCCTCAGCGCGGCTGCCAACGTGAGCCGCGTCGGGTCGGCCAGGGCCCGAGCGCGCTCGGCGGCCCCCCGGGCGGTCTCCTCCTCGAGGAGCTTTTCGCGAATGCCCTCCGCGCGGGGAGCATCCAGGCAGAGAAGGTCGCAGTGATCGTTCGTCATATCAACACTCCAACATTCATTAGTATATTGTAGTCTAGTTTAGCAGGCCCTCGTGTCCTGCGCTCCCTCCACGGCGCGCGGAAGCTCGCGAAGTAGCCTAAGGGTTCGCCCTCCGCGAAGCGCGCCACGATCCCCGACTTCCTCAAGCACGCCACCTACGACGACAACACCCGCTGGCCCCGAGACTTCAACCTGAAGGACTACGGGGCCTGCTCGCCCAATAACGCGTGATCAAATTCCGAATAATGTTGCACTATTTGCGCCACCGGCGCGGTGAGTGACCCCCTGAGGGCCCCGAAAGCGGCTTCCCCTAGCCGAGTGCCCCTCTTGCGCTCGCGCAACATTATCACAATAATGTTGCATTGCTGTCGGAAGAAGGATCCGGGGCCGTGGGTAGGGGAGGAGGTGCACGTTTGTCGTTGAGGTTCGTACCGGTGGACGGGATCGAGGAGGGCCACCTCGTGGGCCTGGTCGAGGCCGGGTGGCCGAGGGGCGGGAGATCGACTACAAGCTTACGCTACCGGGGGGTCGGACGCGGACACGAGGGAGTTCCTCGCCGATGTCTCGTCGTTCGCCAACGCCGGCGGCGGCGACGTCGTCTTCGGGGTCGACGAAGCAGAGGGCACGCCCACCGGTGTACCGGGCCTCGACGAAGACCTCGACGCCGCCGTCCTGAGGCTGGAGGGCTCGATACGCGACGGCGTGGAGCCGCGCATCCAGGGCATCCGCTCGCGGGCGGTACCGCTCGCAGGCGGGAGGAGCGCGCTCGTGCTTCGGATCCCGAGGAGCTTCTCAAGGCCGCACGTCGTCGTCTTCAAGAACTGGTCCAGGTTCTTCACCCGGAGCTCGAACGGCAAGCACCAGATGGACGTCGACGAGGTGCGGGCCGCCTTCCTCGGCTCGGAGGCCATCGCGGAGCGGGTCCGGGCGTTCAGGGCCGACCGGCTCGGGCGCATAGTGTCGGGCGAGGGCTCGGCGACGCTCGAGGGAAGCGCGCGGGCGGTGCTGCACGTCGTGCCGCTCTCGGCCTTCGACTCGCCCCCGCCGTTCGTCGATCTCCAGACGGAGTACGCCCTGCGGCTGCTGCGGCCCCCCGGCCACGGCCGATCGCCCCGGTACAACTTCGACGGCCTCGTGAGCGAGGGGCGTTACCCTGGCAGGGGCATCGGAAGCTACGCCCAGCTCTTCCGGACCGGCGCCGTCGAGGCGGTCGATGCCACACCCTTCGACGACGAATACAACAGGTCGGTCATCGTCGCGCACCAGCTCGAGGAGACCACGGTCGAGGCGCTGAAGCGTTACCTCAGGCTCCAGCGCGAACTCGACGTTTCGTCCCCCGTCGTGGTGATGCTCGGCTTGGTGGGCGTGAGGGGCTACGAGATTCCGGACGGAGGCGGCACCTCGAGTTACATCCGCCCCGTGGACAGGGATGACCTCATCGTCCCCGAGGCCCTTCTGGAGGCCGGGCCGAGTTCGGGAGAAGGGGAGGTCGGGCTCGCGTTGAAGCGGATGTTCGACGCGGTGTGGAACGCCTGCGGCTACGCGGAGTCGCCCAACTTCTACGATGACGGGCGATGGACCCGGCACGCCCGGGGTTGGTAGCGGTGGGTTCGGGACCGATCCCGCCGGACCGCAGAGCGGGTCTCGCCGAGACCGGCCCCGAGGAGCGGGCGCGATACCTCGGCGAGGCGGTGGAGTTTTTTCTGTGGTCCAAGGGCGCCGGGGGCCGCAGCGATAAGACGCTGGCCGACTACCGCACCAAGCTCGAGGCCTTCAAGCGCTGGGCCGCCGACGGGGAGGGCGACGTCCCCCTACTATATATAGACGCCCGCAAGCTCGAGTCGTACCTCATCCACCTCAAGGAGCGCGGCGTGCCCCGGGCGGACGGCGGGGAGCCCAAGCCCCTCTCGGACTCCTCCCGCAAGGCCCACCTCGCGGTCCTGAGGAGCTTCTTCTCCCACCGCACCGCCCGCTTCGGCAGCGCCAACCCCGCAGCAGCCCTTAACGACGTGCGCTTCCGCAGGCGCGCCCCGAAGAGGACGTACCTCACGGAGAGGGAGGCCGGCCGCCTGCTCGCCGCCGCCGAGCGCGAGGCGAAGGAGGCAAAGGAGGCGGCGACGAGCGCCGGGGACGCGCGGGCGAGGCGCGCCGCCGAGGCGAGGCGCCTTCGGGCCTTGAGGGACCACGCGGCGATCTCGGCGATGCTGTACGCGGGCCTGAGGATCGAGGAGGCGGCCGGCCTCATGCGCAAGGACCTCCGCTTCGACGAGCGCGGGGACGACGAGGTCCTCGTCAGGGGCAAGGGCGGCAAGGAGCGGCGCGTGCCGATGCACCCCAAGCTTCGGGCGAGCCTCAAGCGGCTCGTCTCGGCGCTCGGACCCGAAGGCGCCGCGGGGGACGGGCCCCTATTTCGGAACGACCGCGGCGGCAGGATCACGGAGTCTTCGGTCAGGCGCAGGCTCTACCGCTACGTCAGGGAGTCCAGGCTGAGGAAGGACGACCTTACCCCCCACGACCTCAGGCGCACCTTCGCCACCTGGTACCTGGCCGAGAACCCCGAAGGGCTTCGCGACCTGGCCGAGCTCCTCGGCCACTCGGACCTCACGCAGGTGATGAAGTACGCCCTTTCCGACGAGAAGCGGGCCCGCGCCGGCGTCCGGAGGATAGGGGAGGGCGGCTGAGCGCGACCCCACCGGTCCCGTTGGAGTAAAGCTCGTGGGGGACGACCGAGTGCCGACGGTACGCTCCAAAGCCCGGCGCGGCCACCGCCTCCAGTGTAGCGCGGCCTTCAGTTACCCCGAGTGCAAGGGCGGACCGCGCGAACAAGTCGGTGAACGAAGGTTTCGGTTACCTGCCCGGGCGGTTGGGCTATTCATGAGTCACGAGTGCCAGCCTCGTGAACCTCAGCAAGTCCCCCTGGGCGGCTACGGGGGAGTCGGACGCAACGGGTACCACGGGGTTACGGTAACGGAACCGCTGCCAACTCCTACCTCGCTCCTGAGCGCTTCCGTGATCACGACCGTTCTGTTTTGCGGGTCAGCGGGTACGGCGCCCTGCGGTCGATCGGGTCCCTCGGTCCTTGCGAGACGTCGCAGTGGCCGGCGTCACCGCAACACCCTCCGTGTCCGAAGATGTAAAAGAACCCGCGTAACCCGACGCCCCTTCCTTCGGCGTCGGTGCGGCCTCCACGCCCGTTACAAGACCCGTCCGTGCAGCGGCCTGTCCGGGGCCGCGGGGTCCTCCCAGAGGCTCGCTGGCCATCACGAGCACTTCGAGTAGCCGCACGCGTTGCACTTCTGGCACCCCTCGAGGTGGGCGAGCTCGCCTCCGCAGTCCGGGCAGGCCCCGACGATGGGGAGCATCGGTTCCTCGGGGAGGGGTTCCTCCCCGGCGAAGAGGTAGTGCTCGGCGAAAGCCTTCGCCACCCCGTCGGGGACGGAGAGGACCGCGTTCGGGCCGAAGCCGGCCGGGTGCCCGTCCTGGATGCCGCGAAGTTGCTTGACGATCTCGGCCGGGGGGGCACCGTGGGTCTCGGCGAGGGAGATCATGCGCCCCAGGGCGTCCGAGAACGCCGACGCCGTCCCTCCGGGCTTGCCGAGGATCACGAAGCACTCCCTGGGGCCGAACTCGTCGTCGTTCATCGTCACGTACATTGGCCCGTGTCCCGTGCTCATCTTCTTCGTGACCCCGGTCAGGGTCGCGGGGCGACCGTTGCGCGCCTCGGCGAGCGTGGGCGCTGGGTTCGTCGTGGGAGTCGGCTCGGCGACGGACGAGCTTTCGCCTCTCATAGCGCCCGTGGAGAGAACCTGGGCGTCGCGGGAGCCGTCGCGGTAGACCGCAATCCCCTTGCAGCCCGTCTCGTAGGCAAGCTTGTAGGCGTCCTCGACGTCCGCCGGGGCGGCGTCGTGGGGCAGGTTGATCGTCTTGGAGATCCCCATCGAGGTGTGCTTCTGGAAGGCGGCTTGCATGCTCACGTGGAACTCGGGGCTTATGTCCTGGGCCGTGACCCAAACGCGGCGGACGTCCTCCGGGACGTCGGGGAAGGTGTTTTGATCCCGAACCGAGCCGTGCTTCGCCACCCCGTTCATCAGGTCCTCGGAGAAGAAGCCCCTCTCCTTGGCGACCCGGACGAACTCGGGGTTCACGTCGGGCATCTCCATACCGGCCTGGTGGCGCGTGAACGCGACGGCGAACAGGGGCTCGATGCCGCCCGAGCAGCCGGCGATGATGGAGATGGTCCCGGTCGGCGCGATCGTGGTGACGGTCGCGTTGCGCACCCGGTCGCCGCGTTCCTCGTGGAGGGAGCCCCGGAAGTGGGGCATCACACCGCGCTCCTCGGCGAGGGCCCGGCTCGCCTCCCACGCCTCGTCGTCGACGAACTTCATCACCCCTTCGGCGAACGCGATCCCTTCCTCGGAGTCGTAGGGGAGGCCGAGCTTTATGAGGACGTCGGCGAAGCCCATCACCCCGAGCCCGATACGCCTGTTCCCCTTGCTCATCTCCTCGATTTCGGGCAGGGGGTAGCGGTTCACCTCCACGACGTCGTCCAGAAAACGCACGGCCACCCGGACGGCGTCCGCGAGGGAGTCCCAGTAGACGATCGGTCGTCCGGTCTCGTCCCCGCCGACGAAGCGCTCGAGGTTGATGGAGCCGAGGTTGCACGAGTCGTAGGCGGGGAGGTGGGCCTCGCTGCAAGGATTCGTGCTTTCTATTTCACACTGCGGCGTCGGGTTGTGGTCGTTGATCCTGTCTATGAACACCACGCCCGGTTCGCCGTTGCGGTGCGCCCCCTCGACGATCTTCGCGAAGAGGTCGCGGGCGCGGATGGTCCTGGCAACCTCGCCGTTCCTGGGGTTGACGAGGTCGAAGTCCCCATCGACCTCGACGGCCTCCATGAAGGCGTCGGTGATCGCGACGGAGATGTTGAAGTTGTTGACCTTGTCGTTGTCGTTCTTGCAGGTGATGAACTCCTCGATGTCCGGGTGGTCCACCCTGAGGATGCCCATGTTCGCCCCGCGACGGGTTCCGCCCTGCTTTACGTGCTCGGTCGAGGAGTCGAAGACGGCCATAAAGGAGACCGGCCCGCTCGATACGCCCATCGTGCTCTTCACGAAGTCGTTCTTGGGCCTGAGGCGCGAGAACCCGAAGCCCGTGCCGCCGCCGGACTTGTGGATGACGGCCTGGTGCTTGAGGGTGTCGTAGATGCCGTCGATGGAGTCCTCGACCGGCAGGACGAAGCACGCAGAGAGCTGCTGGAGCTCGCGCCCGGCGTTCATGAGGGTCGGCGAGTTCGGCATGAACTTCCGGGACGTCATGAGCTCCAGGAAGCGCACGCGCCAGTACGCGACGCGGGTCTCCCGGTCCGTCTCCGTGGCGCCGTCGCCCAGGGGATGCGGGAATAGGCGTTCGGCCTCGGCGATGTTCGACGCGACGCGCCGGAACATGTCGATGGGCTCCTCGATCGGCTCGCCCCTCTCGTTCTTTTTGAGGTAACGCTTCCTGAGGACGGCGAGCGCGTTCTCGCTGAGGTCCGGATGCGTGACGTTGCGTTTGCTCGTATCCATCGGCGTCCTTTCGATTCAGTCAAGGTCGTCGTTCCGGGGGGCGCCGCCACTGCGGGGGCCTCCGTGAAAGGAGGGGTCCCCGCGGCCGCCGGGATCGGGTACGTGCTTCGCGCGCTCGCGGAGACGACGCCGCATGAACACGCCCGGGCAGCAAAAGCCGTGCAGGGAGACGGGGAGGTAGACCAACAGACCGACGGCGAGCATCAGGTAGGCCGCCGACGCCACCAGCGGGAGCACGTACTGGGCGAAGAGCGATCCGAGCGATGCCGGCGGAGCAGACTGCGCGAGGGCGTGAGCCCCGCCAGGGGAGACCAACGCCACCACGAGACAGGCCATCGACCGCTTGAGGTCGATGAGTAGGCGTTCACCCAAGTAGACCGCGTACCCGACGACCTCAGGAGGAGACAGGTTTTTCGGTGCGTCCCTGGCCGCCCGCCAAGGCGCTTCCCACAACTTGCGGGAGGAGTTGCGCCCGTGCAGGGTGATGCCGGTTCTTGGGTTCAGGGCGTTGCGGATCCAGAGCCGCTCCTGCATCCCCTCCTCGGACAGGCAGGAGAACAGCTCCTGACGCTCGGCTTCGAGGTCGGAGAGCTCGGCTTCGATGCCTTCGGCCGTGGCGTCCGTCAGGGATCGCACCTCTTCGAGGAGGCTCGATCGGCGTTCGGTCTCCGCGGGGGGCGAGACAGGGGCCATGAGCTCCCGCTTCAGGTCCGCCTCGGCGCGGTAGTGATCCTGGCGCAGACGCGCCAGCAGGCGCTCCCTTTCTTCCAATCGGCCGAGCCGACGCATCAGGACCGCCAACCTCTGGGCGTCGACCATCGCGCTGCTACGCTCCAGGCTCAACGCACGTCCTCATCACCGATGTTGCCGCCGGTGTGCTCGGTGCGTTCCACTACAGCGTCCGGGTCCTTGACCACCGTCATCGAGTTGATCTTTCCTCGCTCGGCCCTGCGTTTGCTGGGGCCGCCAGCATGGCCTCGGTGATCTCGCCCAGGGACGGCGGCTTCCGTTCACCGTCCCTTATAAGGCCGAGTTGAGCACGGGCGGCGGCCTCTTCGGCGAGGCGGCGCTCGGCCTCCGAGACGAACCCCCAGGCGCCGAGCAGATACTCCCTCGCGAGCGGGAGAGCGAACAGGACAACCGCAAAGATTGCCGCGGTGACCGCGACCGCCGCGTGTTGCGGCAAGGGCGGCAAGGCCGCTGCGAGGCAGTAGGCCGCGAACGGCACGCCGACAAGCAAGAGCACCTGCCGGTTTCGCCGGTGCGCGCGCTCGAGGAGCGGAGCGCGCCGCAACGTCTCGCGCGGGTCCTCGCCCGGGGGCGCGTCCTTGACCCACCCCCACGGACCTTCGTGCAGGGCGTAGGAGGGGGGCACCTCTCCGTCCCATTGCAAGTAGACGGCGCGCCCGTCGTCGTTCACCCACCTACCCTCGAAGAAACCGGTCTGCGCCATCCGGTGGAGCAGGTCGCTCCTTTCCCGCGTGAAACCCTCGATCCTCTCCTCCGCGTCGGCGATCTTGTCGCCGGAGACGGCGAGGAATGCTTCGGCATCGAGCGCGGTGGCCCTGGCCTCCTCGGGGGATCCGGCCGGGCTTCTCGCCGCGCTGACCGCCGCGCTCTCGCGGTCCTTGATGCGAGAGACGAACCGCAGGTTGGCGTCGCGCTGTTCGTCCAGGTAGCGGAGCCGGGCCAGCAGCGAGCGTTGGCCGGCGTGGCCGTCTCCTTCGTCCGGTGCGGCTGCCGGTTCCGGGGGCTCGCCGCGGTTTTCGCCTGCGGGCGCCGCACCGTGGGGCGATTGCGCCTTTGCGCGGCGGTCGAGGGCGCGAACCTCCTCGTCGCGGGGGGCATCTTTCCCCTTCACGCTGAGGCACTCGAACGGACGGCGCCGGGCTCGGGGCGTGTTCTGATCCCGATCATCTTCCTCCTGGTCCCGTCTGGTGGGCGGCGTGAGGTCCTGCGCTTCGGGCAGGGGACCTCGCGCCGCGGCATCGGAGCGTTCCGTGTTAGTCATCGTGGTCCTCCTCCGCCGAAGCCCCGCGTAACCTTTCGAGTTCGCCGAGGCGCCACCTGATCTCGAAGGAGTCGAGATCCCTCCGGTCCTCGCGGTCGACGTGGTGCAAGACGCCCCGGAGGAGCTCACGCTCCCGCTCCACGCTCGCCAGCAACGCGACGAGCGCGGCCGGATCGTCCGTCAGCGCTCGCAGGGTCTCGTCGTGCCTGAGCCGCTCTTCGTCGAGCTGCATCGCCAGGACGTCCTTGCGTACCCCGGGGATGCGCCCGTCGGCGAGCCTCCTCGACAGCCTCGCCATCCGGTTGGTGGTCCGGGCGAAGCCGTCCGCCCTGAGGAGCATGTGCTCCGCCACCTCGCGGGAGGGCAGGGTCGCGGCGAGGCCCGCGAGCGGCACGTGCGCGACCCCCGCGCCGTCCGGCGGGGAGAGGAGGGCCGCGAGGCCGTGTCCTTCTTCGTGGCGGGCCCAACTCGGGGTGATCGGCCTTGACGACCACGGCCAGCGATTGTCGCGCAGCTCGAACGGGTAGCCGCGGGGGTCGGCGAGCTCGACTCTGGGGGCGCAGAGCACCCCGCGCTCCGCGAACTCGCCCTCCATCCTGCCGGCGAGCGCACACGCCTCCCGGAACACCGAGAAGGTGACGTCGCCGGTCAAGAGGTCGACGCCCTCCGTCGAGCCCGGCGCCCTGCCCCAGGCCAGGGAGGGCGGGTAAGCGTCGCGCAGGCCCCCGTGATAGGCGTAGAAGTCCTCGCTCTCCACGTCCTCGTGGAAGTTCATCCGCACCCTGTAGCAGCCGGCCGGTTGCAGGCGCCACCGCGCCCGTACCCTGCGCTCGTAAGGACCGAGCCCGGGGAACGCGCGGAGCCACGCGCGTACCGGTCCTTGGGGGTCGTCGCGCAGGGCTCGGGCGGCGACGAGCACCCACGGCACCCACCGCGTAAGGAGGCCCTCGCCGTCGGCGGACCTCAGGGGCGCCTCCGAAAGCCAGGCGGAGATCGCGGCCGGGCCCGCCCGCCGACTCCCGCTCCCGCCCCGGGCGTCTCCCTCTTCGGCGGTCGCGGCGTAGCTGGCGACGTAACGCCGGTGGGGGAAGCTCTCCGGCACGTCGAGGACGAAGGCGCCGAAGATCCCCGCCCTGGGGTCCCTGCCCGGCGCGTCCTCCGGCCCGCCGAAGACGCAGGCAGTGGCGGCGGGGTCCATCCCGGGCAGGTCGTCGCCGGCGACCCTGCACGGATCGTTGGTGGGCGAGGGGGAGAAGGCGAGCTTGCGCGTCTCGTGCTCGAGGCCGTCGAGCAGCGCGCCCTCGTAGTCCTCGGGATCGCCGATCGCAAGGACGCCGGCGAGGAGGTGTCGCGGCGAAAGGTCGCGCGGGGCGACGTCGGGCGGCACCTCCTCCTGCAGAGATCGTGGGTCGACGGGGCCTCCGCCTGATCGTGGGTCGACGGGGCCTCCGCCTGCTCGAGCGCGACCGCACGGCCGGAGGGGCGGCCGCCCCTCCGGCCCATCGCTTCCCGAAGCGGACGAGGGGGTGGGCGGGTTGTGGTCGGCGACCGCGAGGTTGAGGCGCTCCACGAAGTCCTGAAGTCGCCTCCTCCTCGGGCCGGCGGCGACGAAGCGGGCGCGGACGATGCTGGTGTCGAGCTTGTCTGGGACCGGTAGGTCCACCTCGACGCGCACGACGAACGCGCTCCTGAAAACGGCGACGGCGAGCAGCGCAAGCGGCAGCGCCGCAAAGAGGGAGACGGGGTACCCTTCGAGGACCAGGACCATGGCAGAGGCGAGGCAGAGGGTCCGAAAGAGGAGACGGCGCGCGAAGCCCGGCGGGCACGCCCTGCGGCAGTAGACCGTCATACCGGGCGCGTAGTAGAAGCTGGCTTGCCCGTCTCGCCCGTAGTCCACGACGAGCCTGCGGTCCGTGGCCGTCATGCTCTTGACGCCCCCACCGAGCAGCCCGCCGACGACCCACCTCAAGGGCGGCCAACTCTCCCCACGCCCAGAGCCGGCGGAGACGACGTCGTAGGTTGCCAGCGTCTTCTCGTTCTCGTGGGTCAACAAGGAGCACCTCCCGCGAGGCCGCGTGGTAGTAGAGACCGGATCCATGGTTCGGAGACGCTGGTCCTTCCCCCGGCGCGCCGCGCCGGCGCCAGGGACGGGGGGCGGGCCGCGACGGCGGGGCGCGCGCAGAGCCTTACTGCTGCCATCACGCCCCCGCCTGACCCGCCGCGTCGGTCGAGGGGTCGCCGGAGGCGGCCTCGCGAATCGCCCGGCGGAACGAGTCGAGCATCTCCTCGCGGGCGGCGGGCTCGGATCCGTCGAGGACCACGTTGCCGTGGGGCTGGACGGTGATCTCCTGGTAGCCCCGTCCCTCGTTGTACATGGTCGAGAAGAGGTACTCTTTTCCGGGCTCCAGCGGCCTGTCGGCGTAGGCGCGCTCGGCGATCATGCCGACGATCGGGTACTCCTTGCCGTCCATGGTGCCGCCGAACTGGCCCACGGTGAGGCTCGTGCCCTTCTCGGCGGGCTGCGCGCCCCCGCTCTTGAGGGGCTCGACGACCGTGACGGCGAACCGCGTCATCGGTTTGCCCCGGTTGCCGGGGCGCGAGCTCGTGTTCTTGACGACCTCCAGGCCGACGACCTGGCCGACCTCGCCGACGAAGACGTTGTCGGAGGCCGCGGCCACGTCCTTCGGGGCGGTCGAGGGCACCCCGTAGTCGACCTTGAGGGGTTCGACCCGTTCGTTGATCTCGTTGCCCGCGTCGGCGCTATCGCCGGCCGGAGGCGCTGCGACGAAGACGTAGATGAGCGCCACGCCCCATACGGACAGGGCCAGCGCGACGAAGAGCAGGATCCTTTTGCCGCGGGACACGGCGGCGGATGTTCTCATGGGCGTGCGGAATTGGCGGACCGCCCCCGCCTTCGGTTCCCCTCAGAGCCGAGTAGGCGTTACTTACGGCGGCCTGGTCAGATCGTGGCCCAGGGGAATTATATCTGGGAGCGGTAAGGGCTGTCCAGACGGCTGCCGGGCGAAGGCCCGCCCTCCGGTTCTCGCGCTCTCGGACCCCGGCGCTACCCCGTCCGGCGGAGATCAGCCGCGCCTGCCCCCGGCGGGGGCCCCGTCGTCGCCGTCCCTACCGGGGCTGGCGTCCTGGCGGGAAGCAGGCGGGGATGGATTCGCCGCAGGCGGTTGCGCCCGGGCGGGCGGAGCGGCTTCGGGTGCTTGACGTTGTGCGGGCGGGGCAGGGCGCGGGTTCGGGGCTTACCTTGCGCGGGGGATGCCGGTTCGGGGGCCGGTTCGGCGACCTCCCTCGGGGCGTGGCCGGCTCGGGTCGCGCGTCCGGCGCGGGGGCCGGTGGCGAAACCGGGGTGGGGACGGGGTAGGGGTCGCAGGACGCGGTGGGGGCGCGGGGGCCGCTTGTTCGGGAGCGTCCTCGGAATACTGGGACGCGATCGACGGGTCGGCCACGGGAGGCTCCTGAGCGACGACCGGGGGACGCTCGACCGGCGGCTCTGGCTCTTCGGTCGAGGGGACCGGCGAAGCCGGTCGGGGTCTAGCCGGTTCGGGTTCCGTCGTCGCGCTATCGACCCGGGGTGCGGGCAACGGCTCCGGCGGTTCGGGCGACGGGGCGTGCAGTGGCGCGGTCGCCCTGGGCGCGGGGCCTTCGGAGGACGATGCGGTGCCCGCCAGAGCCCGAGAGGGTCTCCGCCGACGAGGGTAAGGGCGGGCAGGGCAAACGCGGAGACGAGCGCGGACGCCGCGACGATGGCCTTGGCCCGGCTGGGGCGGGGCCGCGCGGCGGGGGTCGGCTCGGACGGGCCGCCGCGGAGGCGGGCGGGAGGAAGACGCCGTCGAACTCCTCGACGAGGTCTTGCGCGCTTGCGGGCCGGTGATCCGGGTCCTTGGAGAGCAGGCGGAGGGCGAGGTCGGCGAGGGGCAGGGGCACGCGCGGGTTGAGCACCTTCGGGGAGGGCGGGAGCTCCGACACGTGCTTTAGGGCGACCGCGACGGGGTTCTCGGCCTCGAAGGGCACCGTGCCGGTGAGCATTTCGTAGAGGACTACGCCCAAAGAATACAGGTCGCTCGCCGGCTCGACCGGTCTGCCGCTTGCCTGCTCGGGCGACAGGTAACGGACGGTGCCGAGCACGACGTTGGTTCGGGTCGCCGCCACGGTGACCGCGTGGGCCTCGGCGGCCTTCGCGATGCCGAAGTCGACGACCTTGACCCCGCGCGGCGGCGCGCCGGCGAGGAGGATGTTCTGGGGCTTTATGTCCCGGTGGATCACGCCTTTGGAGTGGGCGTCGTCGAGGGCGAGCGCGACGCCCCGGGCTATGGCGACCGCCTCGCGAGGGGGGAGCGGGCCTCCTTCTTCGCGCAGCCGGGCGGCCAGGGTAATGCCGGGGACGTACTCCATGGAGATGTAGGGACCCCGTTCGGGATCTCGGCCGGCGTCGTAGGTCTCCACGATGTTGGGGTGCGAGAGCCGCGCGGAGTTCTGCGCCTCCGCCCTGAAGCGGCGGAAGATCTCTTCGGTCTGGGCGCGTTTTCCGGCGGCGGAGACGACGTCGCCCCGTAGGAGCTTGATGGCGACGGGCCGCTCCAGGACGCGGTCGCGGGCGAGGTAGACACTTCCCATCCCGCCCGAGCCTAAGCGACGGACGACGTCGTAGCGGCCGTCGATCAGAAGGCGCGCGCTTCCTTGCATGTCCGGCATTGTACCCTCCTGGCCCGTCGACGGGTTTTTCGGGGTGGTCGCGTCGTCGGGATGCTATCCGTGGGTCCGAACCTCTTGCTGCGTGCTCTGTTGCCCCGGAGGTGGGCTTGGTAGTCGGAGGATGGGGTGAACGGATACCAGCGGCGGGCGTACGAAGTGCGGGGAACGGTTCGATGACGATGCGCCCCAACCGTCTCGACTACCTTAGCGATCCGTCTCACGATAACCGGGGGTTTTCGCGGGTACATCGTGGCAACACGGAACGGTCGAGGGTTCTCGATGCCAAGAGCTGGCGGTTTGCCATGCACCTCGTGCGGGTCGAGCGGCCGTAGCGTTCCGCCCACGGAGTGGACGTGCGGGCCGCGCCTTCTCTTAGGCCGGTTCGGGGAGGACCCGGAGTAAGCGGCTCAGATCCGGGGAGTAGACGACGAGCGCCTTGGTCTGTCCCTCGTCGTCGGCGTACTCCACCATCACCGCCGGCTTCGGGCGCTCGAAGGTTTGCACCACTACGCCCGCATCTCCGGCGCGTACCGCGACCTGCTCGATGTCCGCGGGGGCGCGTACTTCGTCCAGGTCCGTATAGGCTGTCGTGCGGCTCATGGCTCAGATTCTACCCTCTCGTTCCCAACGCCTCCACTGCGTGGTCTTTACGTAGAGCGTGGTGAGCCTCCGAAAATCCTCTCCGTACAGGTAGATCCAGCCCGTTCTCGCGGGGGCGGCCTTGCCTGCCGGGCCGTCGATCACGATGTCCACGTAGTAGACGCGCCCCCACTCGGTACTTTCCCTGAAGGTCGCCGGATGGACTGGCAACGCTTCTACGATCTCGGCCCGAAGCTCACGCCAGTTGCCGCGCTCTTCGCTGAAACCCAGCGTAGCGAACGGGTGGTGCTTGGTGGGGTGGCGCAGAGGGTAGCGGACCTTCCCTTCGGGGAGGAGGGCCGCCTCGTAATTCGGTAAAGACCTCGGGTGGGGTTCGCCGGTTCCCATCCGCGCCACTATAGCCGAACCTTGCCTCCCGTCCGTCAAGCTACGAGGCGTCGATCCGGGGAGCGGGAGGTACCCGGGTCGGAGACTCAGGGCCTTTGCAAAGTCCCTGGGACGAGCTGCAACTTCGCTCTAATCCACGATAAGAATTTCCGAGTTACGATGGGACGCGACAGTAACCATGTAGGATCGAGCGAACGTTGCCGCGGGCCGCGGTTGACAACCCTATTCGTTGCCGGTGAAGGACTTTATTTTGTAGTTAAGAACTTTATTCTCCGCTGGCGGCTTCTCGGCCCTCGGCGGGGGTGAGACGGTCGATCCACAAATCCGCTTCTTCGCGAGTCAAAGCGGTCAACGACTTGCCGATGCGCCCCTCGAGGCGAGCTACCCCGTTCTCGCCCCTGAGCTCCTCGGCGAGGGTGCGCAAGAGGTCGACCTGGGACTTCCTGGCCTTCTGCTTCGTGCCCTTCTTCTCCGAGGGGGCTTGCTGTTCGTCGTTCGGAGGCAAGCCGTTGGCCGCGGCATTCGGTACGGCCTGAACGGAGCTGTTGGTCCGACTCTGGCTACGGCTCGATTCCTGGGCGACGGGTGGGGAGGGCACGTCGTCGCCGTCCGACATCTCCTCCAGGGAGGCGACGCCCACGTTCACGGCGTCCCGTAAGGCGCGTGCCTTCGCCCGCGTCTCCGCCATCCTTATGGTGTGCTGAGCGATCATCCTTCCGACGTTGTCGGGGCTGGCGTCCCCGATGCCGGAGAAGGCCTTGCCGTCCTCCATCTCGACCGTCGCCTTCACGATCGCTACTTGTCCGTTCTCCGGAGTGGGGACCTGGACGAGGTCGGTGTCTATGGCCTTCAGGCCGCGGGCGTGGGCCTCGTCGAGTAGGCCTGCGAACAGCACGAATTGCTTACCCTGGCGTGTGATCATGAACTCGTCGCGCATGCTCTCCCTTTCGTTTGGAGGGATTGTACGGGCCGCGGGCGGCCTTTCACCCCTTCAGGGGGGCCGACCGCGCGCGTCGGGGCGCTAGACCCTGTGCCCGACGAGGCTTTCCACGGCGGCGCGGTCGAGGTGGCTTAAAGAGGGCTCCCCGAGCGTCCCGTAAGAAACGCCGGCCCGCTTTTGGGCGCGGACCTCGTGGTGGGAGAAGGCGACGAGGGCGAATTCGTCCCGGTCCTCCCGGGCGTCCCTGCCGCCGCGATCGTAGTGCTCGACGAAGACCGGGCTCGGCCCGCCCCACCGCGTCAGGGCGAACAGCGAGATCACCTCGGCGGCCACCAGCGGAGCGGCGTTCGTGACGCTCGCCCCGGGGTTGTCCGCGAGCCTGGAGAGGATCACCACGGGGGCGTCGCGGGCCGAGTCGTCGGGCTCGTAGATCCGGACGCGGCATTTCGATCGCGAGCCGTTCGGACCACGGTAGGGGAGGACCACGTCGGCGGCGAGATGCACGGGGCGGCCTAACGTGACCCGGGCCGGGAGGAGGGCGTCCGTGGCGGCCGCGCTGCGGCGTCGCTGGCGGCTTCTTGCGAGCGTGCTCCTCCCATCCTGACCGTGAAGGCGTGGCAGATGGCGATGGCGAGGCCGTCGGCGGCGTCGTCGGGACGCGGTATGTCCGGCAGCTTCAGGAGCGCCTTGACCATCTCCTGGACCTGGCGCTTGTCGGCGCGGCCGTACGAGGTGATGGCCTGCTTGACCTGAAGCGGCGTGTACTCGGCTACCTCTATCCCGGCGCGGTAGGCCGCGAGGATCGCCACCCCCCGCGCCTGCCCGACGCTGATCCCCGTGGTGACGTTGGTGTTGAAGAAAAGCTCCTCCACGGCGACGGCCTGGGGCGCGTACCCTTCGACGAGCTCCGTCACCCCGTCGAAGAGGCGCCCCAGCCTCCTCGGCATGGGCCACGTCGAAGGGGTGGTGATGGCCCCGTGCTGGACGTAGCGCAGGCGTATGCCCTCCTGACGGATCACGCCCCAGCCCATCGTCGCCGTCCCGGGGTCTATCCCCAGGATCGTTCTTCCGATGTTGGTATTCGGTGAGCGCAAAGAGGTCCTCCGTCGGACGTGGTCAAGTTGCCGAGTCGATCCTCGTCCCAACGATGGCGTTGGCCAGCTCGGCGACGTCCCGGCTGGCCTCGACCGCCGCCGCGTCCGCGCCCGAGTCCTTACGAATCTGCTCGATGTCGGCCCTCATGAAATCCTCCTCGTCCGCGAAGAGCACCACCCTCCCGACCCCCGCCAGGCGAAGGGCCAGGACGAGCGAGGCGGGCGAGCACCCGTCCCCGGCCGCCTCGCCGATCGCGGGGTCCACCACCGCGACGTCGGGGCCGAGCTCGGAGGCCAGCCGCAGGGCTCCGTCGCCCGTACGGGCCTCTCCTACGACCTTGACCGGCACCGAAGGCCTCCACCGGTCGGGGTGCTCGCCTTGGAGGAGCTCCTTCAGGCCGTAGCGCCTTACGGGTTGGGAGTCCGCAAGGAGCACGGTGAGGGGGAGCTCCCGAGTGTCCGGGCCGTTCAACGCGGCCGTTGGAGGCACAGGACCACCACGGACCGAGGTGGTCCCGTGCCCTGCGTCGGGTTCCCGATGATCGTTCTTCCTCCCTCTGTTGCGCGCCGTATGTCCGGCCCTTTCGTTCGATGGTAACGGAAACGGGCTCGCTTCCGCGGCGAGCGACAATCGAAAGCCTCGCGGCGGGGTGGGCCGTGCAAGCACGGCGCCTTCCGGGCTTTAGAAGGGAAGGAGGGCGTGAGGGTGCCGGCGCCCTCCGGGCGGCGTCCGACGGGGGTCTCATTACCTATGTGGGGCACGCGGAACAGCGGTCAGGTCGTCACGGCCAACACCAAAGCCCCGCGAGGGCTACGAACCCGATCCCTGCGCACAAGGTAACGAGCTGGGGGAGCAGACCGTCTTATCTAGCATCGGAGACTGCCGCCCCGCGACCCGGCGGACCGCTATCGTGAGGAGAACACACATCCCGAGAGCTGAGGCGGCGAGTTCGGTGAGCATGTATTCGACGAACCCGAACGACTCCGAGCCACGCGCGAAGTACAGGACGAGCGCGACCAGGCCCAGGACGGCGGCATCTTGGATCCGTGAAATCCGGGAGCCACTTCGATCCCCACGCTCACCGTTTTGCGTTCTCAGGTGCTCATACCTCCTTCCCTCACGGTTCCCGAAGCCCTTATACAAAAAAGAAACGCCCAACCCTGCGCTGCGGGTCATGCTACACCACGGGCTGGTGGCAACCCTACCGCGATCTCGAGCTCGTGAAAGAGGCCGAGGGCAAAGGGTAGGAGCGCGATGCGGAACGACACGGGCGCACCGGGTACAAGATGGAGCAGCTACTAACGGAGCTCGGCGAGCCGATCGCGGTCTCCGGCGACCGCGTGGAGTAGACCCTGAGCGCGAGACGTCGTCTACTTCAGCCGGTAAGCGGACCCGCCACCGGTTGAAGCGGCAGAGCCGCCGTCTTCCTCGTCTGCTTCCCATAGGCTCGCGGGTACCTCGGCCGCATAGGAGAGCGCCGAAAGAACCTGCCTGCCGAGTTTTGCGGAGCCGGCATCTAGCACCCCAACCTGCAACTTTGGAGCGTCTTCACTGCCCAAGCCCTGCCCAAACAGCTTGTAGTCCAGTGCCTGCGGTACCGTAGAAGCAGCAGCCGGCTGAGAGATCAATGCCCCCACGACGCCGACAATCTCTTCGGTGTACTCCGGCGAGGGCAGGTCCTCGAAGAAATCAGTGTCCAAGGCCAGCTTCGCCAACTGACGCGCCTTGTTGGGGGGGACATCCCCGAAGGTAAGCCTCTTACGAGCATACTCGGACCACTCCTCCTCGGGGGTCCATTTGGTCTCGCAGGCGAAGCGTACCAACATCACCCCGGCGACAACGGCGGCGTTGTAGCACGTGCGCAGCCTGAGCCAGCGCGCCTCCTCAGGCCCCTCGTCCGCCCGCTTGCCTACGGATGAGAGCGTCTGGATGATGCGGTTGAGGTTGGTGAGCGGATGGCCTACGAGCAGCATTTGACGTAGCTTGAGTTCTTCCTTGGCAAGCTCTCTTACCAAGTCGCCGTCCTGCTGCTGAACGCGCTGCTTCCTCAGCGTCGTCAGCCGGTCGAGCGCGGGGTCGGCTTCGCCGTAGGGCGAATAGGACAACTCACCGTCCGCTGCCTTGCCGGAGACTTCTCTCGTCTCCACAATTTCCACGCCTCCCTGCGCGCTGAACTCCCTAGCTTGCCACGGCACGCGGGGCAGCACCACCACCGCGCGATCGACGCGGGCGAAGGAGGCGAGGCCGCGGGTCCATAACACCCTCTCGTACGGCTTGGGCCTCTTGCGATCCTTACAGTCGGCGATTAGTTTCTCCTCCGCGAGTGGGACGGAGAACCTGATGGCAAGCACGTCGATGTCGGTCACATCGGCGGAGCCCGCCGCAACCGCGAGCTTGACGCCCCGTCTCACCAGATAGCCCAAACCCTGGAAGTAAGCCGCCGTTTGCAGCTCCAGCCCCGGGCCCTTTCGCTCGATAGAGCCTCCGGAAGCACTCATGTTCTGAGCCCCTCCATGAATGCCCTTACCGACTTGGCATCGTGACGCACGATTCGCCTGTAGGCGGCGACTTGCGGGGCCTCGGGGCCCGTGTAGCCTAGCGGTAGTTGCAGGTTTTGCGGAACGGATCTCGCCGCTATGGTGTCGCTGACGCCCGACTCGAAAAGGTCGAGCACTATCTGCGCTGGTTCCCGCCTACGGAGTTGCATTGAGAACTGGTTGCCGACTCGGTCGCCGGCCCGCACGGTCCGGATCACTCCGCTGGCCTCAAGGGGCACGTAGTCCTGCCCTATAGCGGTGCACGGTCCAACCTCCCCCTGGCTCAACAAGCGATCGACGAGCACGGCAGGATCGTTGATGCGTCCCCTGGACACAGTGCTCCTGAGCTGCCCGTAACGGAACGAGGAGAGCAGCATCTTGGCATGGTGGAAGACGTCATCCTCCAAGTGGGAAGTTTGACTCCCGACGGAAGGCGGGGCGAGCCCGGCGGACGTCACGAACTCGACGCTGCCGCTAGGGCTAGGAACCTTGGAAACGTCCAGGATACCGAGACCTACTGCCAAGCCCTTGGCAGACTCGGAGAGTCTGAGTTCATCCAGAGGCATCCCCGGTCGCCGGCCGACTCGCTCTATGGCTTCGTCCAACTCCTCACGGCGCTCATCGGAGAGCATCGGGAGGGCCTTGGCGATGCCTTTCACCTTGTCGCCGAATTGGTAGCGGTTGAAGTAAAGCTTTTGGCGCTGGTCTATGGTCTCGGCTACGCCCAGGAGTTCGAACGATGAGACGAGCTCGATCAGGTGGTCGGCATCCTCCTCGACGAGTAGATCCGAAAGGTACTCCTTGACCTCCGACGAGAGACGGGGACGGAGTAAGCAGAACTCGAGCAAATCAGGCAGCACCCTCTCGAACCCGCTCAGCGCAAGCCCCGACAAGATGTCGGAGGTTGTAGCGAGAACACGCTGGCGGCTGAAGGCCAAGACTTCGTACGTGTTACCAGTAGCGTCCCAATCCAAGCACCCGTAGGCTTTGAGGGTCGGCAGGTAAGAAGTAGTAAGCTCCGGACCACCAATACCGCAGTTCCTCGCGTGCGTCTTGACCCTACGGAGGCTTAGCTGCTCCGTAGTATCGCCCGACAGCGTGATTAATAGGTTGCCACACTTCCCCGCAAAGTCGATGTTCTCCAGATGTGATAAGCCGGGGTGGCTCGGGTTAATCTCCGACAGGTGCTTGCTTGTGTTGACTATCCAAGCCCCACGCCTTGAGGGGGAGAGGTCCATAACATTAGTATAGCTTAGACATATTCACGCAGCCGAGGTGGGCCCGGAACTGCTGCTTAGAAACGCGTCGCGCTCCCGGGCCTCGGCGACGAGGCACTCGACCAAGTTCGTCACGGAGGTGTTGCTGTTCTTCGGCAGCTCCGTGAGCACGACGACCGGGATGCGGCCCTCCTCGTCGTAGATCCTTACGCGGCATACCCCTCCCGGGCTTCAAAGTCTGAAGAAGCCGTGCTCGTAGTCCATGATCTTCTTCATCTCGGGTCCTCCGCCTCTTGTGCGCTCACCGGAAGACCGTCCGGAACCCCGACGGGTGAAGCGAAGGAGGGGGGTGCCGGAGCCCCGGACGATCGCCCGTCTGGGCGTCCGGGGCCACGGCCCCGCCGGGCGGATGTCGCTGCCCGCCCGGGGCCTGTTGGGTTTAGGCGGCCCGCCGCCGACGTCGCTGCTTGCGCGGCGGGGCCTCGGTCTCGAAGGGCGCGGGGTCGAAGAGGGAGACCTCCTCGAAGGGGCCAGCCGGGATCTCCGAAACCGGCCTGGGCCGACGCGCGGGTGCTGGGAACGCCCGCGGCGTCTCCGCGCTGGTGCTCGAGGCGGCGCCGAGCGCGGCGAGGAGGGGCGGCATCTTTCGCCAGGCGGCCAGGACCTCCTCCTCCGGGACGAGGTCCTCGGCGGCGTTGAGGCCAATGCCGCGCCGGCGCATCTCGCGCAGCTCCTCGTTCCAGTTGACGGGCTTCTCGTCCCTGGGCAAAAACTCGCCGTCGAAGGCCAAGTCGCTGGAGTCGCCCTTCTTCTGCAGCACGCCCCACTTCGTCTGGGCGATGCTTTGTCGCGGGATGATCACGTAGATGTTGACGGGCTTTTCGCTGGTGAGGCGGTGGACCCTCTCCACGAACTGATCCAGGACGAACCACGAGTCCGGCAGGCCGAGCAACGCGACCGAGGAGGCCGCCTCCAGGGAGTGCCCGAGCTTGAGGGCCTGCACGCCCGCGCACAGCACCTGCGCGTCGCCCTCGGCGAACTCCCGCACGGCGCGGGCCCGCTTCTTCGGGCTCTTGGTTTGGGTGGTGCGCTCGGCCCCCTCGCCCCTTACCTCGGTGATGTGGTTGGCGCACACGCCCTTCTCCGCGAGCGCGCCCGCAACGAACGGGCCGAGGTCCTTCAAGCAGGAGCCGACGAGCACCTTCTCGCCGCATCCCGCGCGCTCGAGGACGATCTCCAGGAGCTTGAGCATGGCCGGGGTCCAGTTCGACGGTTCGCCCAAAGTCGCGCGCGCCGCGGGCCACTCCAGGGTGGCCGGGTCCCACCCGGGCATCGTCGCCGCGGCCTCCAGCCTCCAGCGCTGGCCGAGGCCCGCCGCCCACTTCTCCACGAGGCCTTCCCTGACCAAGGGGTGTCCAGGGTAGCGCCACGCGAAGTAGTCGGGGAAATTCTTCAGCCAGTAGGCGTGCATCTTCTGCTGCAGGACCCCCATCGGCACCTCTATCGGATGGTACGTCAAGGGGACCAAAGGCTCGCCGGTCTGCTCCTTGCGGCAGCGGCTGACCGACGGCTGGGTGATGCGCCAGAACTGGGAGACGTTCGTGAGGATCGGGAGGGTCTTCTTTCGGACCTTCAGGTGCTCCTCGCCGTCCTCCCTGCGGCCGTGCAACACCTCCTGGACGTTGAACTCCTCGGCGTAGCGCTGGCTGCCGTCGTAGCCGTAGGGGAAGGCGACGCTTCCGCCGCCGAACGCCCACCAGAAAGCCCAGAAGGTGTCCTTGGCGTAATTTTTCTGCGGCGTGCCGGTGCCGCCGTAGTTGTGGGCGCCGCCCTGGCGCCTGGTGCCGCGGGCCAGAGCCCTCAGGGCCTCGGACTTCTGGGAGTCGCCGCTTATCTCCGTGAGCTCGTCGACGCACTTGACGCCGTCGCGGAAGGCATTGGTGAGGTGGGATGCTGCGGGCTTGACCCTGAGGCGGGTGTGGACGTAGCCGCAGCCCTTGAGGACGCATCCGGCGCCCCCTCCCCCGGACTCGCACGCGCGACCGTGGGTGACGCAGTACTTCGTTGCGGTGCAGACCTCGCCGTTCCAGCCGGCGTCGGTGTCGGCCGCGCACTTCGGGCAGCGGTCGTGGGTGGTGACGGCGGCGGCGAGGTCCGGGTCGTCGAGGTAGTGGACGTAGGGATCCGCCTCTTCGTGGCCCTTTGCAGCGTTCTTTGGGTCGGCCTCGGGTTGGGCCGCGCGTCGCTTCTCCTGCTTGTAGTCGTACAGGCGTAAGGCGAGGGCCGTGCGCCCGTCGACGATCGCCTCCGGGAGCGTCTCGCGCTTGCGCCCGACGCGGGAGAGGGCCTCGAAGTGCGTGATGAAGCAGCGGGTCTCTTCGGGGTTGTCGCGGATCTCGCGGGCCACGCGGCGGGCGTCCTGAGGGCTCCCGATCACCTCGAAACGCTCGCCGAAGAACTTCTCCCGCTGGGCCTGCCATTGGGGTATGAGGTCTTGCGGGACGCAGAAGAGCTCCTGCGGGGCGGCGCCCAGGCGGATCTCGGCCTTGGAGATCGTCATGAGCTGGTAGCTCTTCCCCAAGCCTTGCTTGTGTCCGAGGACGCCGCGCCTCTTGACCAGGAGGCGCGAGTCGTGGTCGAGCTGGAAGGGCTTGAGGGCAAGGTCGGTGCCCTCGAGGCCGTAGTCGCGCTGAATGTCCGCGAGGACTCGGCGGTTCTTCTCGACGAGCTCGGGGTGGCGGCTCGCAACGCAGCCGGGGTCGGGCAGCTCGAAGTGCTCGAGGAGGTACGCCGCCGATTCTTTCGACTCGTCGAAGGTGTGGGCCCGGTTGCCGGAGTTGTCGTGGGTCCCTATGGTGATCTTCAGGAGGCGCCGGATGAGGGTGAACTTCCGCTTCTCGGGGTGCCGTCCCTCTTCTCGACGATCCTCTCCTCGACCTCCTCTTCGGGGCGCGACTCCGTCCTGAGGTCGTACTCCTTCCCGGCGACGAAGCCGTGCTCGGGTCGTCCTTGGTGCAGCGGATCTTCTCGAGGTCCGTGAGCCAGCCCAACCTCATGTGGCTTCGGACGGGGAAGAGGGGCGTGTTGATGCGCAGGGCCTCGGCTACGGCGCGCTCGGCGCGGGCCTTGAGCTCCGGGGAGAGGGAGAGGACGCCCTCGGCCTCCAGCTCCGCGAGGGCGCGGTAGCTTTTCGGGTTCTGGCCAAAGTAGCCCGCGTTCTGGCCGTGGAGGTGCTCGACCTCGTGCTTGCGCTTCCTCTCGGAGAGGACGAGCCTCGCGTAGGGACGGGGGAGGGCCACCACCTTCTGGCCGCGCAAGGAGACGTCGTGATCGCCCCTGAGGGCGTCCCTCCCCTCGGCGTCGGCGCGGGTCCTCCGGCGGGCCTCCTGGGCGACGGCGCGGAAGGCGGTGGGGAGCCCTTCGTCCCCGTTGCGGAGGACGATGCCGCAGCGCTTGGCCCTCGCGGCGGTAACGTCGTAGGCCAGGTCCGGAAGGTCGTTTTTGGGCGCCGAGAGGCGCAAGGGCTCGGGCCGCACGCGGTTGCCGGGGGGCACGAAGAAGGCGATCGAGCACGGCAGCGCGACGCCGTCGAAGAGCGCGCCACTCACGTCGACCACGGCGTAGATGCCCCGGGCCTCCGGCAGGGGCATGATCTCCCGCGCGAGGCGCTCGGTTCCGAGCACGATCGCGCCCTGGCCCAAGGGCGCGAGCAGGTCCAGCGCCCAGAGGTAGGCGAGGATCGTGGAGTTTTTCGCGGCGGCGGAACGGGAGGCGTCGCGCCAGGGGAGGCCGAACGGGGGGTTGGCGACCACGGCCGGCCAGCGGAGGCCCGCCGCGCGGAGCATGGGAACGACCCTCTGGACGTCGCCCCAGGCCGCGCGGTAACGGACGCCACGGGGCTCTCCCGCACCTCCCTGGTGCGCGTCCGTTTCCCCCGTCCTCCGGGTGCCGGCTTCCGCCGTCGCGGCTCGGACGTGGTCGCGGTCTATCTCTATGCCGTAGCGGGCGCGCACGTCGAAGTGTGCGAGGAGGTTGCCGGCACCCGCGGTGGGGTCGAGGACGGCGTCGACGGGGCCGAAGACGTCGGCGACGAGCCGGGCGGCGGGTTCCGGGGTAAACCACTGCTGGAGGCCCACGGTCGAGGAGCCGCCGCGGTGCTTCTTCAGGACGGAGCGGGAGGAGTCTAAGACCTCGTCGGTCAGGGCGCCGCCGAAGAGCGAGCCGTGCTTCTCCGTGGGACGCTCCGGTTGCGGGGACGTTTCTTCGTGGGGGACGGGGTCGAAGGCGCGTTGGGTCATCGGGCCGGGTCGCTCCTTTCGCGAAGTCGTGGGGTGCTCCTTGCGCGAGAACGGAGGCCCGAAGGGCCGAGCGTCCTCCCCTTTCGGGGACGCTCGGCCCGGGGTCGATGGGGGACGGGTTGTTGCGGGATCAGAAGAGCATCGGCTGGGCGCCGTCGCGCCCGTCGGGCGGCCGCTCGCGAGGCTTGGGCCGCGCGGCGGCTGGGCGCCGCCGGGTGGGGGCAGGACCGCTGGGCGTCGAGGCCGGGTTTTCGGCGGGCGCGCTGCGGGGGCCCACGCCACCTCGGCGGCCGGCGACGCGCGAGGTGTGGTGGACCGGGTTCTCCACGTTGCTCAGCGGGCTCCCGGAGGGGGTCAGGCACGGGGATCCGGGTGCCTGCCCGCAATCGGGACAAGCCCTGGTTCGGGGCTCGTGGCCTGCTTGGGGCCGTTCTTCTTTTGCGCTCATCGGGGGGAAGTCTCCTTCGGCGGGTGGGACGGGACGTCGGGCGAAGTAGCTCCGGCGGCGCCGTAATACTCCGGCTTCTCCCGAAGTGCTTCGGCGTAGAACAGATCGGCGAAGAGGGGGTACTTCTTCTCCAGACGGGCCTTGAGCCTCTTGCGCCTGATGCTCTGCTTCGAAGCCAAAGGGAGCTCGCGCCGCGGCGGCTCGACGAAGCCCACGCAGTGGGACCAGCCGGAGCCGAGGCCGCCCAGATTCTCCAGCTTCTCGAGGATGGCGGACGGGGTGGAGGAATCCTCGTAGGGGACCTCGACGTAGAGTTGTTGCCGTTCCATCCCGTCGGGGGGGTCGGTGTAGGGGTTGCCCCATTCGACCGCGTGTTGCCGCTTGAGGGTCGTGGCACGGCGCTCTACGGGACAAACTCGGGTAGATCCCGCGGGTGCGCGCCCAGGCGAGCAGGTCGCGCAAGGGTCCTCGGGGCCAAACACGTAGACCTCGACGTCCCAGTCGTCGAAGTGCACGGTGGTCTTGAGGCCGCGGGCACCTGCCTCGTCGAGGAGGTCGGCTTGCTTCTTCGCGTTCTCGGCGATCTCCCGGGGCTGTTCTCCGAGAACGCGCATGGAATGGAAGAGCGCACTGGGCACGGTGGGGCTACTCCTTCGGTTCGATGGCGGCGCTTGGATCGATCGTCTCGTCGGTCGGGTTCTCCACCTCCAGACGCTCGAAGACCACCCCGAGCTCATCGAGAGCGAGCCGCGCTTCTACGACTGCCTCCTCGGCCGAGTAGTAGGAGAAGCCGACGAGGGCCGAGAAGGACTTGCCGGGGAGGAGGATCTCCGCCTCGTAGGGGTGCGAGCCGTCCGACAGCATCTCGCCGACCCTGACGGTGGCTTTGAGGGTTTGTGCGTGCACGTTATGTGCTCCTCTTCGTGCCGGGGACCGCGGACGTCGTCGCGGGCGTGACACGGTGCTCCGGGGGAACGAACTTCTTGGCGGAGGTCCCGCGTGGCCGCGGGCCGGCCTGCGTGCCCTTCGTGCGGCGGCAGCGGGATCTGCTGCGCCTGTTGAAGCGGGCGAGGGCGCAGACGTGACGGGTCGGCGTGTCCCCCTCGGCCCCGGAGACGACGTGGGGACCGGAGAGCCAAAACTCCGTCCCGGAGCCGTCGGAGCCGAGGTAAGCCGCTCTGGGCCGCGCCGTCGCGGGCGACCCCTTTCGTGCGGTTGCATCGGGAGGGAACTTCGGGGACCCCATCACGGCCCCACGCGCCCGAGGAGCGCCTTGGCCTCCCTGGCGGCGACGTCGAGGTTCGCTCGGGCCTCGGTGGCCTGCATCTGCAGGAGCTCCTCGTACTCGGCGACGTTCTCCTTGAGCTTCCTGACGCGCTCGACGAAGCCGCGCCCGCGCCGCTCGGAAACGGGCTGATCCTTCTTGAGGAGCGAGCTCATCTCCTTGATGAGGCTCTCGGCCTCCTTCTTGACGAAGAACTCGAGGCTCTCGGCCAGGACCTCGCGGTACTCCTCGCGGTCGACCAGGGGCACCTTCATAGCCATCGAGGCGCGCGCCGTCCTGGTGGGGGCGTCCTCCGCGCGGGAGCGGACCTCCTCGACGAAGAGGAGAATCTTCTTCGCGTAAGCGGAATGGTCGCGGGGGACGAAGTACATCCCGCCGGAGTTGCGAAGGGGCACCGCGTTCGCCTCTAGGAGAACCCTTCCTAGGACCCGGCGCGCGGCCTCGCCGTCGTGGCGCCGCCTCTCGAAGTCGTAGTAGCTCTTCAGGTTCGCGATCGCGGCCACCTCGACATCCAGGAGCTCGTCGTCGGGGACGTCCCCGTCCTCGTAGCGGCGCTCGACGAGCACGGTCCCGTCCGGGGTGCCGTTGCGGTAGCGCGGGGAGACGCGGGCCACCGAGCGGTACGAGAGCCTGGCGTCGTCCGCGTCGAGGATCTCGGTGACGAGCTGCTTGACGCCGCGCGAGGCCGTCCGGAACAGCGCGTTCGCGTAGAGGGCGGCCTCCGCGTTTGCGGAGTCGTCGGGTCCGGCGCAGCCACCCGGGATGCGTCGGTGCTTGGCCTCGGCCGCCTCGGCGGCGCGGCTCAGGGCCGAGGACGGGTTGGGCAGGTGCGGCGTGAGGCGCTTCGCGTCGAGGTTCGCCGCGGCGATGGCGGCGGCGAGGGTCTCCGGGGTGAGCCGGACGGCGTCGGAGACGGAGTACCAGACGAGCTCCCCGAGGAGGACGTCTTCGGAGGCGGAGCCCGGCCCCTTGCCCTCGGGCTTCGAAAGACCGTCGCGTGCGTTGGGACCGAGGGCCACGAACCCCGAGTCGTTGTCGGGGTTCTGGCTCGTGTCGAAAAGGTCGAGGGCCACCTGGTTCATGGCGCGAACTCCTTTACTTGAGGGTGGGGCCGTGTCCGTGCTCATAAGGCACGGCCCCACCGCGGTCCTCAGGATCGGAAACGCGGGGTCGCGCAATCGGCCGGCGGGTGCTACAAGCTGTCGAAGACCTCGCCGGCGGCGTCCCTGGCGCCGCTCGCGCGGGCGAGGTCGTGGGCCTCGACGACCTTGTCGCTGAAAGGCTCGACGGAGCCGGCCCTCGCGTCCTCCCCGACCAGGACGGTCACGAGCTTGAAGCCGCGGGAGGTCTTCTCGGCCTCGAGCCCGGAGACGTCCTCCTCGGCGAGTTCGCACCTGCCGTCGGTGACGAGCAGGAGGTCGGGGATCCCCTCGCCGGGCTTGGGGCCCGCGGAGACGAGCTCGAGGGCCCGGGAGACGGGGGGCTCGTACCTCGTCCCGCCGTCGGCCTCGACGGTGCCCAAAGCGAGGAACTTCCTGACGTCCTTTTCTCCGGGGGCGAGCTCGGCCTCGAGGACTATCCGGGCGTTGAAGAAGATGGCGTGGACGCGCCGGGCCGCAGTTCCGGCCCTGCCGGCGGCGTGGGCGAGCGCGAGCGCGACGGCCGACGCCCACTCCATCGGCGAGCCGCTCATGGACCTACTCGAGTCGATCATCGCGATCACCGGCCCGCGCCCGACCGGCTCGTCGGTGGATAGGGAGTAGGAGGGGACGCTCCTCTCGGAGAGCCTGCGGTAAAAGTCCAGCTTCCTCAGCGGGTTCTTCGTGCCGAAGGCCGCGGCGAGCTCGGAGGGGAGAGCGCGGGCCATGTCCCCGGAGGTCTCTATGCCGTGGATCTGGTCGCGGTTGGCCCTAGTCTTGCGGCGCTCGGACGCGCGGCGGTGGTTACGCATCCTGCCGAGGAGGTCGGCGAGGTCGCGCATCCTTTTCGTCCGGAGCTTGCGCGCGATCTCGAGCCTCTCGCCCAGGGGCACCGTCCGGAGGTCGGCGGGCTTGAGCCCCCAATCCCTCAAGGCCCGCGCGTGTCCCGCCGCCTCGGCGCCGGAGGCCTCGACGGCCGCCCTCGCGAGCGCGCGGAGCCCCGCGGCGAGCCCCGCCGGCGCGTCTTCGTCGCCGGGGCCTCGTTCCGCCTGGCGGTCCATCCACCCCTTGAGCTCGGGGCGGTTAACGAGCTCTTCCAGAAAGCGCCTCGCGGCCTCGATCGTGGCCAGGGCGCTCGCAACCTCGTCGGTTGCGGTGTCCAGGCGCGCGATCATCGTCCCCTCGTCCTCGCGCAGCCGCTCCAGGAACGGTCGGTTCGAGCGCAGGTGGGCGGGGTCCACCTCCGACGGGTCCACGAGTTCGGGGACCATCTTGAAGAAGGAGGCGAAGAGGTCAAGGAGGAGCGGGGCGAAGGTTACGGGGGCGTCGTCTCCGGCCCTCCCCACGAGCGCGCGGAGCTCGGCTTCGGCGTCGAGCATCTCCTCGAAGAGGCGGGCGTCGTAGCGGTCTATCGCCACGTTGTTCTTGACGAAGCCCGGCGCCTCGCCGCGGCGCTCGGAGAGGAACGCCCGGAGGCGCCCCAGCTCGTCGGCCCCGTTCAGATCCCTATGCACTTCTGGGTCACCTCCTCGTTCATGGCGGTCGTCTTCTGGAGGAGTTTCGATATGGCGGCGGGATCCGCGCCCGAATCCTTGGCGGCTTCCTTCAGCTCGAAGAGCCTCCTCGCGGCGTTCTTCAGCGCGGTGATGGCGTTCATGCCGGCCGTCGTCTCGTCCTCGCGCGCCTTCTCGGCCTCGGGGGTCTCGGCGTCGCCGTGCGCCTTCGCCGCGCGGTGGGCCTTCATCGCGGCCGTGTAAGAGTCGTGGGCGGCGTCGAAGAGGCGGTGGGCGTGCGCCGCGTGCGGGTTGGCCTCCTTGAGGACGATGCGGGTTACCTCGGTTATGTGGTCGGGGTCCTCCCAGAGGGCGTGGGAGAGCACGGCGAGGTCGCCCCGGACGGCCGAGGTGCGTCCCTCCAGGTACGCCTGGGCCTTCACCAGCGGGACGAGCGCGGCGCGCCGGCGGTCGGACGGGACGATCTCCCGGTCGGCGAGGGCGACGAGGATGTCGTCGATCGCGTCGAAGACGGGGGAGACGTCGACGCCCCTGGCCTGCTCTGCGGCCTGCTCGATCTCCTCCTCGGTGACGATGGGGGAGAGGGGCGCCCGCCGCTCGTTCGAGTTCGCCCGCTCCATCATCTTGCGCTGGCTGGCGCGGTCCTTGAGGTAGGAGACCTCGTAGCGCAGCATGAAGCGGTCGTGGAAGGCGTCGAGGTTATCGTCTCGGCCGTCGGGGAGCTCGTTCGAGGTCCCGACGACGAGGCGCAGGGGGACCGCCCTCTCCGGCTCGGTTCCGTTCTTGAAGACGCCCTCGTTCAGGAGGGTGAGGAGCCGACTCAGGACCGTGGGGTTGGACTTGTAGATCTCCTCGAGGAGGCCGACCTTTGCCTCGGGGAGCATGCCGGCCGTGTTGCGGCGGAAGGTGTCCTCCTCGTAGCCCTTCGCGGAAACGGGCCCGAAGAGCTCGTCGAGCACGGAGTCGCGGGCGAGTTGGGCGCGGAAGTAGGGGTCCTGGCCCTCGGGGACCCCGGACCATGCAACGGCGTCGCAGAGGAGCCTTGCCAGGGCGCTCTTGGCCGCACCCTTGGGGCCGAGGAAGAGGACGTGGGCGCGGGCGATCAGGCCGATCAGGAAGCCGCGTATCTCCTCTTCGCGCTCGAAGACGCGCGAGGAGATCGCGCGTTCAAGCTCGAGGAGCTTCTCGCGGGGGTCCTTGTAGTCGTCGATGCTAGCCGGTTGCATGGGGCGTCCTCCTCGTGGTCTCGTGATCTCCGAAGAAGCCCGCCCGGGCCGCGCTTGGTGGGAAAGGGGAAATGGGTGATGTAGGAGGGGTGCGCGGTGGCCGGGCGGACGCCCGCAAGGCGGCCGGCCAGCCGCGCAGTTTCGGTAGTGGTAAGGCGAAAGGGGCGCGGGGACTTGCCCAGTTCCGGCTCCGGAGCTCAGGCGCCGCCTAACGGCGGCGCAGAACCGAGACGATCCACTCGGAGTCGGCGACGGTCACCGATCTCGTGATGGGAAAGAAGTCGGGGAGGAGGGTCTTGTAGGAGCCCTCCCCGGCGTCGGGCACGAGGGGGACGTGCAGGCCGAGAGCCTCCAGGACCTCGCGGGCCCTTGCCGGCGGTGCGGGGAACCCGGCCTCGCTCGAGACGACGCTTATGAGGTGCGGCGGGTCCTCCTCCGCGAGCCACTCGACGGTCAGGTCGTCGTAGCCGTGGGCCCTCAGACGGCGCAGGACGAGCCCGACCCTGGTCTCGTCGGTCCCGGAGATCACCAGGTCGACGTAGTCTCCCTCGGAGTTGGCGTCTTTCCCGTAGCGGAAGGCCAGGGCCTCCGGGTCGTGTGGGTCGGCGTGCTCGCGGGCGATCTGCTGGGCGACGGCCTGGCGCGTGGCCTGCTCTATGACGTAGAGCGGATCGTAGGACTCGGTGCGGGTTACTGTGATGGTGAGCACGGTCGGGTTCCTCGCAATCCTTTCGGGTAGGGTGCGGCCGCGGCGTCCGGTCCTCGTGTGTTCAACGTGGCCCGGAGCGCAGTTCTTCCTCGGCCCGTCGCCCGGAGAGGATGATGGCCGCCTTCTGCCTGGCGGCCTCCTCCTCGCGGGCCTTGTGGTTCGCGTGGTGGGGGAGGGGACCGCCGAGGGATCGAAGCCCTCCAGGGGTGCGGCAGTGACCGGGGCCCGCTTGACGGAGACGAAGGGCGGGGCCCCGCAGTGGGGGCACCGCACGTCGCACGGGCCGAGTCCTTCCCTTTCGATCCTGGCCGCCCGCGCCACGCGACGCTTCAGCTCCTTGCGTCGTCTCCTCGCCTTCGACGCCGCGCCGTGGAAGTCGAGCTCGGGTTGGGTCGGGAGATCGGGGCCGTCTTGCCCGCGCATCAGCACCCCCGGATGGTGGGCTCGGCCTCGCGCTTCTCACGGTCGTAGGCGCCGTTGGCGACGGAGCGGACAGCCCCGAAGGTGCGATCGAGGTGGTCCAGCACCTCCCCGTCGCGAGCATCCGGGGTGCCTTCTTCGCCCGCCAGGACCTCCGGCAGCTTCGCCCTGGCGAGTTCGAGGTGGCGCACGAGGTCCTCGGCAGCGAGCATCCTGCGTCCCTCCGCCTGGGCGTCCTCCAGCTTGTCGAAGAGTACGACCGCGGGCTCGTAGCCCAGGCGGCGGAAGCTCGCCTCGAGGGCAGCGACGGCGGCCTCCGGCGTGGCGCCTTGCTCGACGCCCATAAGGAACGGCATGGCGCCCCAGACGACGCCGGCGCTGAAGTTCGGCGGATCGCCGTGGATCTTGTGTACGAGCACCCCGAGGGTTTTGGGCTTGCTCATCCCTGTCCCTCCCGGCCGCTGGCGGCGCGCGCTGCTGCTACGACGTAGGCCGCGACGTCGCTGTTCTCGGGGTAGGCGCGCGCGAGCCGCTGGAGCGCCCGCTCCTGGGTGTCCTCCTCGCCGGGAATCTCCAGTCCGAAGGCCTCGGCGTAGGCGCACAAGGCCTCCTCCGCGCCGGCGTGGCGCTCGGGGCTTGGGGTGCCGTCGGAGAGCGTGGCCTCGTGCCACGCGAATCGCGCATGGACGATCCCCTCGCGGAGCTCTCGCGCCTGCCGGAAGCGCTCCGCGCCGGGTACGTCCCCGTCGCGCGGGGCGGGGGGCACGGTGGGGTCGTGCTTGCGGTACGGGGCGTGGTCGTCCACCTCCTCCGGGAAGACGTGGCTCTCGAAGTCGTCGGCGAAGCGGACGAGGAAGGTGAGGGGGACGTCCCGGTCGAGGTCGAGGTCGTAGCCGACGACGGCGCAGGCGTGGCCACGGCGGTCGGCGAGGACGTGATCTTTGCCCACCGGCCGAAAGACGCCCGTGAAGTGGTACTCGGTGGGCCGGAGCGGGTTGTTTTCTACGGGCATGCGTAACCTCCGCGGTGGATGGTCGAGTGGAACGGCTCGCGAGGGTGCCCTGCAGGGCGACCGCACCGCACAACTACTAAAGTAGGCCCTGCGCCTTCATGCTCAGATAGCCGTCGCCGACGATCAGGTGGTCGAGGATCTCTATACCGACGACCTCGCTTACCTCGACGAGCCTGCGGGTTGTTTCGCGGTCCCCGTGGCTCGGCCGAAGGTGCCCGGAAGGGTGATTGTGGGCGAGAATCACGGAAGCCGCGCTCGCCTTTATGGCGGCTTGAAGACCTCTCTGGGGTGGATGGAGCAGGAGGACAGGCCGCCGACGGCGATCGTGGGGCTCCCGATCACCTCGTTTTTCGTGCTCAGAAGGAGGCAGACGAAGTTCTCCCGGTCGAGGTCCTGGAGGCGGTCCTTGAGCAGGGGGTAGGCGTCCTCGGGGCAGGAGATCGTGGGCCGTCCGGGCTCCTTTCGGGCCGATGCCAGGCGCTTGCCGAGCTCCACGGCGGCCAGGATCTTGGACGCCTTCGCCTCTCCCACTCCAGGCGTCTCGAGCAGGTCGTGCAAGGAGGCTCCCCGGAGCCCGACGAGCCCCCCGCCGGGGACCTCCGAGAGGACGGAAGCCGCGAGATCGAGCGAACGGCGGTCGGCCGCCGCCCCTCCAAGGACGATCGCGAGGAGTTCCGCGCTCGAGAGCCCTCCTGCGCCGACCTCGAGGAGGCGCTCGCGCGGGCGAAGCTCGGCCGGAAGTGCCCCCGAAAGCCGAGGCTCTAAGGCGGCTCGCGCCCCGCGCGCCCGGTCGTTGCGCGAGGAACGGGCGGGGACGCTCTTCGGCGCTTCGTCGCCCCCGTACGCGAGCGCTAGGGCCTCCTGGACGTAGTGATAATCCTGGGCCCTCGTCGGGTACTCGTTTTTCGGCATGTTGTCCCTCCCTTTCTTCGGCGGCCCTCGCCCGGGTTACTGCTGGCTAATTCATGGCTCTACTCTGCGCAGAGCGGCGCGGGGTACCCCCCGGCCGCCCTCGTCCGGGAACCGGGCGACCGGGGGGTAGCGTCTGCCTCGCCGAACCGCCAAGCCCACCCGCGCTTGACGCGCCCCGTCCTCGGCCTTAACATTATGTTTCGATATTCGTTCAAATATGGGAGGATACTCATGGTCGACAGACCGGCCGAAGGGCACGGCGAGGTGGATCGGATCGCGGGCGAGGGCGTGTGCGAGGTGGACCTGATCCATCCCGGTGCGGTCCTTCGCGTGCGCGAGGCGCTTCCCGACGAGGGGGCGACGCGGCGGGCGGCCGAGGTCTTCGGGGTGCTCGCCGATCCCACGAGGGCGCGCATCGTCTGCGCCCTCGCCATAGAGGAGCTGTGCGTGTGCGACGTGGCGGCGGTGGCGGGGCTTTCGGTGAGCGCCGCTAGCCACCAGCTCAAGAGGCTCCGGGACCGCGGGGTGGTGGGCTACCGCAAGGAGGGCCGCCTCGCCTTCTACCGCCTCGTGGACGATCGGGTCCGGGGCCTCATGGAGGAGGGCGTGGGGCACGCCATGGCGGGTGCGGCGTCCGGCGCCGCGGCGCGGGGGGCCTGAAGCGTGGCGGGAGCGACGGCGGTGGGCAGGCGGGAGACGCTGCACCGCAGGGGCGTGCGCCTGGAGGTCTTCACCATCGCCTGGAACGTGGTCGAGGCGGTGGTCGCCGTGGGCGTCGGCATCGCCGTGGGGAGCGTCGCCCTGGTGGGCTTCGGGGTGGACTCGGGGATCGAGGTGATCTCGGCGGTGGCCCTCCTGTGGAGGCTGTTGAAGGCGGGTCCCCACGCGAGCGTCCCGGAGGAGAGCGCTGCCGAGAGGAAGGCGCTGTACCTGGTGGCGGCGACGTTCTTCCTCCTGGCCCTGTACATCCTCTACGAGGCCGTCGGCGCGCTCCTCTCGGGCGAGGGGCCCGATAGCTCGACCGTGGCGCTCGTGCTCAGCGTCCTGTCGCTCCTCATCATGCCCATCCTCGCTTACCTGAAGGGCAAGACCGGCCGCGAGATGGGGAGCCGCGCGCTCGTGGCGGACTCCAAGGAGACGTGGGTGTGCTCGTACCTGTCGCTGGCCCTCCTCCTGGGCGTCGGCCTGAACGTGGCCTTCGGGTGGTGGTGGGCCGACCCGGTGGGCGCTTTGGCGATGCTGCCGGTGATCGTCTGGCAGGGGTGGGAGACCCTCGGGGAGGCCCGCGAGGTGGAAGAGGACGACGACGATGACTAGCCGCCTCCCTTTCGGCCGGGGGACGCGCCCGTTCCCCTCGGCCGTCGGGGCACTCGTGCTCGCCGGCGGTGCGGCCCTCCTCGGGTACGCGATCTGGTGGCGAAAGAACCCCTCGGCCTGCCCGTACTCCCAGCGCCTCTGGGTGGAACTGCCTCATCCGTTCATCACCCGGGCGCGGCTGGGGGAGGCCCTCGCTCTCGAACCGGGCGAGCGGGTTCTGGAGGTCGGTCCCGGCACGGGCTACTACGCCGTGCCGGTTGCCGGATGGCTCTCCGAGGGCGCACCCAAAGGCACGCTCGACGTACTCGACCTCCAGCAGGAGATGCTCGACCACGTGGCGGCCAGGGCGCGCGAGCGCAGCCTCTCGAACGTCGTCCCCACCCGCGGGGACGCGACCGCGCTCCCGTACCCGGACGCGGCCTTCGACGCCGCCTACCTCACGGTGGTCCTGGGCGAGATCCCGGACCAGGTGGGCGCTCTGCGCGAACTCGGGCGCGTCCTCAAGCCGGGCGGCCGGCTGGTGGTGGGCGAGATCCTCGTCGACCCGCACTACGTACCGTTCTCCGCCCTCAACGAGCGGGCGGAGGCGGCGGGCCTCTCGTTGGAGCGCAAGATAGGCGGCCCGCTAGGCTACTTCGCCCGTTTCCGCCCGCGAGGATCGTGAGCGTGAACCTCCCGCGGCTGCTGCTCGACGCGCGGAAGGCCCGGAGGGGAGGCCCCGCCGCGATCGCGCTTCGGCGCCGCGCCCGCCTCGCCGAGATGGTGGCCTTCGCGCGCGAATGTTCGCCCCACTACCGCGAGCTCTACCGGGGCCTGCCGGAACGGGTCGAGGACGTCGCGCTGCTGCCGGTCACCTCCAAGGGGGATCTGATGGCGCGCTTCGACGGCTGGGTCTCGGACCCGGAGGCGACGATCGAGAAGGCGCGCGCGTTCGCCGACGACCCCGGCCTGGTGGGGGAGCGGTTCCTGGGCAAGTACCTCCTGGCGACCACCTCGGGCACCACCGGGACCCGCGGGATCTTCCTCGTGGACGACCGGGCCGTCGCCGTGCGAAACGCCCTCCTCCTCTCCCGCGGGGTCGGCGCTTGGCTCGGGGCCCGAGACCTGGCGAAGATCCTCGCCGGCGGCGGGCGCACGGCGACCGTGATCGCCACCGGCGGCCACTTCGCCGGCCTCGCCGGCGCGTCCGGGACCGTGCGCGGGGGCGGCCGGTGGCGCGGCGACGCGGTCCGGGTCTTCCCGGTGCACGCGCCCCTGCCGGAGTTGGTGTCGGGTCTCAACCGCTTCCGGCCCGCGGTTCTCGCCGGCTACGCGAGCGCAATCGCGCTTTTGGCCGGGGAGCAGGAGGCGGGGCGACTGCGCATCGACCCGGCGCTGGTGTTGCTCGCGGCCGAGGGGCTGGCGGAGGGCGGGCAAGAGAGGATCGCGGGGGCGTTCGGCGCCAAGGTCGGCAACGTATACGCCGCCACCGAATGCCTGCACATCGGCCACGGCTGCGCCCACGGGTGGCTGCACGTCAACGCCGACTGGGCCGTGCTCGAGCCCGTGGACGCCCACCGCGACCCCGTCTCGCCGGGCGAGTACTCGCACACGGTCCTGCTCACGAACCTCGCCAACCGGGTGCAACCGGTCCTCCGCTACGACCTCGGGGACGGCGTCCTGATGAGGCCCGCCCCCTGCCCGTGCGGCGACCCGCTGCCCGCGATCCGCGTGGAGGGCCGCGCCGCCGACGTGCTCACCTTCCCCGCCGGCCCCGCCGAAGGAGTCGGGAGCGTCGCCGTCCCGCCGCTGGCGTTCGGCTCCCTGGTCGACCGCACCCCGGGCGTCGAGCTGTTCCAGATCGTGCAGACCGCGCCGACGCGCCTCAGCGTGCGCCTCCTGCCCGCCCCCGGCGCCGACCCGGAGCGGGTGTGGCGGGCGGTGCGCGCAGAGGTCGCGCGCCTGCTCTCCGAGCACGGCCTCGGCCACGTCGCGGTAGAGCGCGCGGAGGAACCGCCCGAGCAGTCGCCCGGCGGCAAGTACCGCACGATCGTCCCGATGACGTGACGCCGCGGGACCTACGGCGGGTTTCGTCGAGGTCCTCGACGACGGGAGCGACCCCTACCGCGAACGCTTCGACACCTCAGCGCGGCGAACGGCGACCTTCGGGCGGGAGCACGGGGCGCGTCCGACAGCCACGCTCCCACCCGCGCGAAATTGAGGGACGCGGCGGCGAGCGAGTGCTGCAGGTGCGTCTTCTTCAAACCCCTGTAGCGCGAACGCCTCAGACCGCAGGACCTTACCGCTCGCGAGATCGTGCCCTCTATCCCGCTTCGAAAGGCGTACTCCTCGGCGTAATCCGGGTCCTCCCCCCGATCGCGGGCGAGCCTGAGGGCCTCGTAGTGCTCCCGGGACCCGATCGTCAAACGCCTTCGTGGGCGCCCATGGTTCGGGGTCCCGCCCCTGGTACCGACGCACAGCCGGTTGCTCGGGCATTCGCCGCAAACCGACCTCGAGAAGGTGATGTCGAGCACCCTCTGCGCCCGCCTCGTGCGTCGTTTCCAGGTGGAGCTCTCCTTCCCCTCGGGGCAGGTTGCCACCTCCCTCTCCCAGTCGATCTCGAAGCAGGCGAGGTCGAAGCCCGTCTTTTGCCGCGCCTGCCAGCCGTAGTTGGACCGCGGCGGGCCGAGCAGGTCCAGCCCGTAGCGGTCGTGCCCCTCGAGGATCCACCTCGCGTCCATGTAGCCGGAGTCCACCACGTGCCTCGCCGGCAAGAGGCCTTTCCCTTCGAGCGCGCTATGCACCGCCGGCGTCGCCGCGACGTCGGGTACGGGCGCCGCGGTGGTCTCGACGTTGGTGAGGAGGCTCGGCGCCCCCTCGTCGCAGGTTTCAGTCAGGTGGACCTTATAGCCGAGCCAGCCGCCTCCGAACCGCCTTGCGGACCGGCACTCGGGATCGTGGGGCGACTCGACGCGCACGGCGGCGGGCGGCAGGCCGTCCTCGTCGTCCCTGAACCGAATGCCCTCTCCGACGCGCGAGAAGTTCTGCAACCAGACGCGCCTTAGGGTCTCCACGGCCGGCACCTCGCGCAGCCACGCCGGGGAATCCTCGCCGGCCAAGGCCTTCGGGAGCGCGTCTCCGTCGAGCCCTACTTCCTCCGCTTCGGCCCGGCGCGCCGCCTCGCCCCTGGGCAGTCTGAGGTCGTCGAAGCGCCTGGCGTAGCGCTCCGCCCACTCGGGCCTCGCGCGCTCGCTCAACCACCGCGGGGCGACGACGGCCAGGGCGTTCAGGGCGAGCCTCATCGTCTCGCCCACGAGCTCCAACCGGCTCAGGAGCCTCGCCGCCGAGAGCACCCGCGTGGAGTCGGTGCGCTGGCGACCGCGTCCCTTGACGAGGCCCATCCCCACGAACCGTTCCAGGAGCGTGTCGAAGAGGAGCCCCTCGGCCCCCTGCTCGACGAGCCTCGACCGGAATTCCGAGAGCACCGAAGCGTCGAAGCCGGGGTCGTCCAGCGGCATGGAGAGCGCGTCCTTTCAGTCGATGCGCCCCCTCACGGCGTCTGCCGCCTGCCTGTCCGAGAGCCCCTCGGCGAACTGCATGATGGTCACAAGCGCGAGGCGCCAGGGCGAGAATGCGGGCCTTCCGCGCCTCGGGAACAAGAAGGCGAAGGTTTCGTCCTCGAATATGGCGCCCAGATCGTCCCTCATCTTCATGTAAGTGTTGCCCTTCGAAAACGCGGCGCGGGCGACATCGGCGGTATCTTTGGGGACGGGCTCCACGGGGCTCGGGTGCAGGCACATGAGTTTTCCTCCGACGAGCTGACTTTTGCGGGTGCGCCCTCAACATGGTGAGGCGCACCCGCGCAATTCGCCAGCAACAACCCCGGGAGGGGCCGCCGACGGGGGGGCTCGAGGACGGTAGGGGCGGGACGCATACTTGCGCCCGTTTCTCCGGCAGATGCGCCCGATGGCGGCGAGGAGGACTCCTGATGCGCGAGGCGCTATCCTCCCGGCCACTTCGTTCCGCCCCTCGCCGGCGGCGCCTAGGGCTCGGGGTGGAGCGTGTCCACAAGTCTCCTGCCTCGTCGGCGAGCGCTCACACCGCGACCTGGTCGAGCTCGTCGATCGCGGCGTAGCTCTTGACGTACTTGCGCCGGGCGTCGAAGAAGCTCGATGCGTGCAGCACCGTCCCGTCCGAGAGTAGGTCCTGCAGGTAGTCGTAGATCAGCGCCGCCGCCCACAAATTCGTGGCGTGGCGCTGGGGGCTGGAGACGACGATCTGGCCGCACGGCACCTCGTCCGGGACGCGGTCCTCGGGCCCTCCCGCGGATTCTATGAGGTCGGGCATGACGTCGGCGGGGAAGTGGAGGAGGGTCTCTCCGCCCTTCCTGACGCCGCACACGACCTGCCCGCTCCACCCGGACTCGCGTATCTTCCTGAGCTCCGAGCGCGAGAGGGCGGCCGGGTCCTCGGGGAGCTCCACCCCTGCGTTCCCGGCGTCGACGTAGACGACGTCGTCGTAGGAGGAGAGCTTCTCGTGGAGGATGCGTCGGGTATCGGCGTTGTCGACGCAACCGACCACGATCCCGCCCTCCGGCGCGAGCTGCTTTAGGTCGGTCCCCTCCTTGACGTAGCGGGGGTAGGCGCGCACCTCGAGCCCGTAGGCCGCCGAGGCTCGGTCGGCGAGGACGATCGCTTTCGGACGGCCTACGTCGGCGGCGACGAAGTCCTGCCGGACGATGTTTTTCCGCTCCACCGCGTCGCCGTCGCACAGGAGGATCTCGGGGACGTGTCCCGGTAGGGTCTCGCCGAACAGCGGCGGTACGCCTTCTGCGGCGCGGCGCTGTTCCTTGAGGCCCCACACGAGGCGGCAGGCGTTTTTAATTACAAAGCCGCCCGTGCCGCCGCATCCGACGATGGTCAGTTGGGTCTCCGCTTCGGGGTCGAGGACCCGCACGGGCTTCGCTCCTTTGGCCAAGGCCGCTCCTCCTCTGCGTGGGTCGGCTTCTTTAGGCGTAGGGCTGGTCGATGATCGACCAGACGGCGGGGGCGGGGGTGAAGATCTCCTCGGCCCGTAGGGGCAAAAAGCGGGTCTCCCCGGAATCGAGGCGGCCACAGGGGTAGCGGAAGACGCCGACGGGCCTCTCCCGGTCCACGTGCCCGACCACGCCGTACACGCCGAGCTTCTTCTCCGAGGCGTCGTCGTCGCGGCTGAAGAATGGGCTCATGGAGTGGTGGGAGTGGATCTCGGCGTAGACGAGGTAGCGCTCGTCGTCGGGCAGCGGCGTGTACTCGACCCTCCCACGGTCGGCGACGTCCCCCTGCCAGACGAGGTGGTACTCGCCCTCCTCCGAGTCGTAGACCACGATGACGAGCGCCTCCTTGTCCGGGCGCTCCTTGAAGATCTCGACGATCCTCTTCAGGTGCCCGGCCGGGCACGGCGGCACCGTCGGGAAGAAGCCCTCCGTGAGGCTCGCCCCGCCCTCCACGCGCGCGCAATAGCTGCCGAGCGGCGAGGAGCGGACCTCGTAGACGCCGTCGAGGCCGAGGATCCTGAACACGGGCGGGTACGGGCCCGCGTCTTCGTCCGGGGCTTCCAGCAAGACCGACAGGGCGGAGCGGGGGCCCACGGCCCCCTTTTTCTGGGCCTTCCTGACCGGGACTAGGCGGTTCTTCTCCTTGTCGTAGCGGAGCTCCGTCTCCTCGTATTTGAGCTCGGGGAAGTCGTCCTCGCTCATCCAGTCGAGGACCTCCTTGGCCGTCATCTCCTTCGGGAGGGTGAGGGTGTGGCGCTGGTAGCGGACCTCCGTCCCCTCGGCGTACTTCGTCGGGGAGGCCGATGTCGCCTTGGACGCGCTCTTGCCTGCGGCTGCGCCCTTACCCTTCTCGGGCTGCTTCTTTTCGGGCTGCTTCTTCTCGGGTTCGGGCTTCTTGGGCGTCATGTCGAAGAGCGCTTCGGGCTCCATCGTGCCCTGGGGCGCGCCCTGGGCGGTACCCTGGTCCTTGTCTTGCTCGCTCAACTCTTTCTCCTTCTCTGCTCGTGCAGGTCCTTGAGGGTCATGGCGCACGGCTCCAGCCAGTCGTGGAGGATGCCGCCCCGTTCCTCTATCCTTTGGAGGAACGGGCGGTAGCCGGCGACGGGTGCGTTTCGGGAGAGGTCGCGGGTGTAGCCGTCGGCGTTGTTGGGGACCGAGACGAAGCCTTCTACGGCCTTCTCGGGCACCTCGGCGAGGTCCATCTCGAGAAGCCTCATCGTCGGCCAGCAGACGCCCTCCAGGACCTCCCGGTTCGCGCCGTCGATGTTGAAGGTGAACGCCGAGTACACGTTGCTGAAGGGCCACCTGAACAGCTCCGTTTCGGCGTTCGGCTCGCCCTGGAGGTCCGGCGAGCAGAGCGCTAGGGAGAGCGCCGAGAGGCGGCGGGTGCGGGAATCCCAGACCGCGCGGTAGGCGATCGCGGGGAGCCTCACCTCGTGGGTGGTCGTCTTCTTGCCGCCCTCGACGACGACGAGGTGCTCAGAGGGCCGCGTGGCGCCCGAGACGACGTAGGAGGAGCCGGATGGGCGCTCCACGACGTCGAGCAAGACGGCGCCTTCGGGCAAGCCGGGGATCTTGAGCGTCCGCACCGGCTCCTTCTCCAGCTCGGTGACGACCGCGGAGCGGTCCAGGGCCGTCAAGAGATCCACGTAGTCGACGACCTTCGCGGTCACCACGCCCCTCGAATCGGTCACGAGCGCGCGCGGCAGCCGGCGCGGCTTTATGAGGAGCACGACGGAGGGCTCGACCCCTTCGCCTGAGATTCCTTCGCCGCAGAGCGCGAGCTCCATCTCGGTCCTGAGGCCGCGTTTGAGCTTTCCTGCGTCCATGCCTCACCTCCCATTCCTGTATGAGCCACTCGAAGAGCTTGTAGTGGACGGCGTCGTGCCAGGCGCCCATCTCGGCGGCGAGGACGAGCAGGAACGCCCCCTTGGGCAGGAGCTCCCGCCCGCGCTTGGCCTCGGGCTTGTAGTGGTAGAAGCGGAGGTCCGGGCGGAGCCGCTTCAGCCCGCGCCTCAGGCGGGACAGTTCGAGCCAGTCCCCGCGGATCTCCGCGACGAGGACGTCTTCTGTGTAGCCGCCCTCGTAGTCTTCGGAGGTCAGGGGCTTGCCGGTGGGGCAGAGGAGGTCGGCGAGGATGCCGTCCTCGTCCAAGGGCTCGTCGTAGACGTACTGGTGGAAGAACTCCCCGTCGAGGTCCCACCCGAGGGTCGGAAGAACCGAGCGGAGCTGGCCGTCGAAGACCGCGACGGGGTCGCCGCCGGTCCAGGCCATGTCCCCCCAGGCCCATCCGACCTCGGAAAACCGCTTGCGCTCCTCCGCACCCACGCGCCGGAGCATGTCGCGGGCGAAGCGGAAGTCTTCCACGGCCGCCGACAATTCGCCCTGGGCCTCGTCCCAGAGCCCCAGGAGCTCGGCCCTCGCGTAGTGGGTCACGGGAGCTCACCCCCTGATGCTACGGAGGGGTCCTCGGCGGGCTCTGTCTCGAGGAGCGCGTCTCGTATGCCGGCGAAGGTGTCGTCGTCGCGCACGTGGTCGGTGAGCCTCAAAAGGGAGTTCAGCCTGCGGCCCTGGGGGTCGGGGTGGTACTCGTCCGGCGGCTCGTCGTAGGCCTCGTGGGCGAGGATGCGGTGGGCCTGGTCGAGCGCGGCGTCCGTGAGGTCGAGGACGCAGCTTGCGAGATCGCCCGGGGTGCCCGCCGGGGCGTCGAGGTCGACCTCGCCGTTCGTGAGGTCCAGCAGGAAGTCCGCGCCTTCCCCGAGCCTTGCGAGCTCCCCTTCGTCGCCGGGTTCGGGGACCGCGAGCAACTCTTGGACGAAGCGGTCGAAGCCGAAGGTGAGCACCCGGTCGGCCTGGCTCCCCGGTCCGGTCGCCCCGGAGACCGCGACGCGTTCGGTCCGTCTCTTTGGCTTCTTTTTGGGCGCGGCCTTGGCCCTGGTTGGCATTGCGATCCGATCCTCCTCCCCGCGGCTACTGCGCCGGCGTGGCCGTCATTCCCTTCGCGGCGCGAGGGGGGAATGACGGCGCGGGCTCCGGTTGTAGGGCCGCAGCCACGTGCGCTGCTCCGTGACGGTTCGCGGGCGTGGCTCCGTCAAAGAACCACGGCCATGGCCACGCGCTCGAGCTCGGCGAGGTCCTCGTCGAAGGCGTCCTCCTCGACGCTTTTCGAGGTGTAGCTCGTGCGGCCGTAGGTCTGGAGCTCCTCGCCGGGGATCGCGTGGACCAGGTTCCACTTCGTGCCGTCCCAGAGCCTGGCCCTTCCCCACGGCTGGAACACGTGGGCGTTGTGCTCGACCTCGTACTTGAGCTTTTTCCCCTCGACATCGAGCACGACCTCGCGGAACCAGCTCTGCGAATGCCTGTACGTCTTGTCCGGGATGGGTCTACCGCGCAACTCCACTGCCGCTCCTTTCCCGATCGGGGCGTTGGGGGTCGGCGCCGTCGCTAAACGCTCACGCGCGGGAGCCCGCCCTGGACGCGGCGTTCCCTGCTGCTCGTCGCCTCGTCGGCGCGGCGCGTTCGGCACCTGTAGCAGTAGTCGTCCTTGTTGTGCCTGCTGAGCTTCTCGGGGCGGCCGATCTCCGCCACGGCCGGGCAGTCTTCTCCGCTCGCGCACCTCTCGGCCTTCTTGCGCGTTTCCTTCATGCTGCTCCTTCTCCCGGATCGGGCCTGGGTTTGGGGGCTCGGGGACCGTCGCGCTCCTATCCTTCGTCCGGCGACCGCCGGGCGAGTTGCCCGTCGAGGTCCTCTTCGGGGACCCCGAGCCAGCGCGAGAGCGACGCCCTCGCCCGTTCGACGGCTCCGTATTCGTCCTCGATCGGCTCGATTACCGTGGTGGGGCCTGTCGCCTCCAGCCTCAGGCGGGCGACGGGCTCCAGCATGATCGCCGGGAGTATGGCCCGCTCGGCCGTGGGAATGCGGTTCCTCAGGCGGGCGGCCGCGAGGGCCGCCCGGGCCGCGTAGGGCTTCGGGAGGTCCTTGTCGTTGCGGGCTTCCCCCGCGACGTAGTAGACGAGCAGCCTGTCGCCTATGCTTCCAGGCTCCTCCCCCACTATCGCGCTCCCCGGAACCAACGGGGGTATCGTGCCGTCGGCGAGGACGCCGGCTACCGGGACGAACAGGACGAGTCGCTCGTCGGCGGCCGCGCCGGCCGCTCCTTCCCCGCTCCGCTCGGCGGACCCCATTCGCAACCGCGCCTCTTCGGTCTTGCGCCGCATGAGGGCGTCGAAGGCGCTCCCCGCGAAGTCATCGAGGGCGCCGACGCGACCCCACACCTCGTAGAGGTGCTCGCCGTAATCCCCGCGGAGGACCAGGGTCGTACGGGTCAGCAGGTTCACCCACGCGGCGACCGCCGCGAGCCCGGCGAGCAGGAGGTGCCAGGGGGCCTCGGGCCGGTAAGCGACGAGTGTTGCGGCGAGCGCGGCGCACTCGAGGGCGGCCAACCGGCGGGGCGCGGTGGCGTAGGTGTACGGGGGTTCGCTCGAGGCGAGCGGCAGACGCTCCCCGCGCACGATGATCTCCTCCGATGTGAGGACAATGCCGCCGGCGGAGTCGAGAAGGATCGTGCGGCTAATCGGGGGATCGTAGCGGGCGAGTGTTCGGAACGGGGGCTTATCGGTCACGAGGCTCCTCCTGCGGGGTAGCGTTCGTTTACGTACTCTTCGTCCCTGGACTCCTCGATCATCACGTACACCCGGAGCCCGGTCGGGGACTTGACCTCCATGTCGAAGAAGGTGCCGTTGCTGTAGCCGTGGCCCTTGACGATCTCCAGGCCTTTGCTCTCGGCCTTGTCCGCGAAAGCGTCTCGGAGGTCTTGCATCGTCAGTTCGTCCATGCTTCTCCTCTTTCGGGGGCATGCGTTTACGGGCCCGCTGGCGACCGCGCGGGCCCTCGGCTTCCGCACCGGCGCGCGTGGAAGGGACCGGGACGACGCGCCGGGGTCTCGTGGGACGATGGGGCTATCTGGCCGCCGGCTCGAACGGCCGGCGGCGCTTAAGAAGGGGTCGCGCTAGCGGGGTCGGCGGCCGCTGGGATCCAGGGGCTCCCAGCGCGGGCCGGGCAGCTCGGGGTACCGCTCGAGCTCGGGCCAGGCCTCGGCCTGGATGCGGATCCAGGCGCGCAGCACGTCTTCCGCGATCGTCGCCCCCGTCCCCTCCATCGGGGCGAGGAACTCGTCCGCGAAAGCTTCGGCGAGCCTGAAGGCGGTGCGGCTGGTGGCGTTGCTCCGGCAACGGACCGCCTCCTCGCCGTCCTCGCCCGGAGGCAAAAAGAGGGTGAGTACGTTGAGCGCGAGCTCCAGGCGCTTCTTGGGGTCGGCCTCGGGGCCGAAGTCGTAGTGGAGCTTCGCGCCGCGGGGGAGGTTGTGGGCGACCGTGCGCGGGACGTTCGCGTGCACCCTAAGGGGTCGGGTCGGGTCGCGGTAGAGCAAGACTTCGGTCAGGCCGTCCATCACCGGGGCATGGTACACGTTCTCCCATGTGCTTCCCACTGCGCGCTTCCCTCCTTTCCCCTTTCCGTCGCGAGCCATGCAGGTTCGGTCGCCAGGCCGGTTGCTCTTCGAGGTGCGATCTCCTCAGGCCTTCTGCCGGGACGGATCGCGCATCGGCATGATCAGGTACGAAAACCCCGCCGCGTCGAGCACGGCGTTCGTCGTCGTCGCCGTGCTCGTTTCGCTCTCGGCGCCTTCGCCCTCCTCCTTCTCGCGGCCCGGCTTCGCGCCGCTCGCGCCTTCGGACGCGGCCTCCCCGGGCCCGTCCGCGCCGCACAGGATCGCGGTTTTCTCGGGGTCGTTGAGGCGGAAGAGGACGCGCTTGGCGGGCACCGACGACGCCCCGTCGAGGAGGTAATGGGGGTTGAAGCAGGCGGTGAACTCCTTGCCCTCCCCGACCTCCGCGGCGACCTTTTCCACGGCTCCCCCCGTCTCGGAGCTCTCGACCGAGACGGAGAGCTCCCCTCCCGTGAGCGTCCCCTCCGGGTGGGAGAACGAAAGCCTTATGGGCACGGGCGGGGTTTGCCGTCCGGCGAAGAGGTTGACGCGCTTGAGGGAGTCCAGGAGCGCGGCCCTCTCCACCGAGAACTCCTCGGCGAAGGCGTCCGGGAGCATCCTTCGGTACTCCGGGTAGTTGCCGTCGATGAGGCGGGTCGAGAGGGTTACGCCGCCCACCCCGAACATAGCCGCGTTCTCGGTGACGGCGACCCGGACCTCCTTGGCGAGGTCCGAGAGGCGGGCGACCTCCTTGAGGGCCCTCCCCGGTATGATCGCTTGGCCGGCCTCGCTCGATGCCCCCTCGAGCCTTGCGGCGTTCATCGCCATGCGGTAGGCGTCGGTGGCCACCATCCTGACGCGCCCGTCCTCGAAGGATACGAGGACGCCGGTGAGGACCGGGCGCTGCTCGTCCTTGGAGACGCAGGGGAGGACCTTCTGGACCGTGTCGGCGAGGTCGCCGATGGGGACGGCGAACGAGGAGCCTCCCTTAGCGCCGCCGTCCCCGCTCGGGAATCCCTGCGGGACGGGGAAGTCCTTCGGGTCGTAGGTGCGGAAGTCGTAGACGTTCTTCCCGTGCGCGAGCGTGGCCTTGCCGTCCTCGGCCTCCAGGGAGATCTCGCCGTCGGGGAGGGAGCGGACCACCTCCAAAAGGACGCGGGCGGGGATCGCCGTCCGGCCTTCCTTCTCGATCTCGGTGCGCCCGGCGACGGAGATGGAGAGCTCCGTGTCGGTGGCGCTCATCTTGAGGAGCCCCCCCTCGGCCTCGAAGAGGACCGCGGAGAGGATCTGTATCGTCGAGCGGTTCGAGACCGCCCTGGTCACTATCTGCAGAAGCTTGGCGAGCACGCCCGCCTGCGCCTTGATCTTCACCCTGCTCGTCCCTCCCGTGAGGTCTCTGTGCGTTTACGGTCCCTGCGTGGCGGCGGCCGTTCGCCGGTGCCCGGCCGCCGCCTCGCCCGACGAAGCTCGGGCGGCGGCCAGGGGCCCCACGCCGCCGAACCTGCTCTGGCCGACGGGTTCGAGCGGCGGGACGAGCGAACCCTGGGCCCCCTTGAAGTTGTCGCAGGCGGCGCCCGGCAGGGACCTGAGGTATGAGAGCTCCCCCCGGGACTCGAACTCGAGGAGGAGCGACTGCGTCGCGCCGTAGCCGTCGAGCGCGAGAACGAGCCCAGAGAAGGCGCGCCTCCCCTCGGGCCCGTCGGCCTCCAGGAGGAGGTAGAGGCCGCCGTCGGCGCTCCTCATCCTGGCGTGGGGCACGCCCTCTTCGCCGGCGAGGCGTTCGGCGAGCTCGAGCCGCGCCAGGCGGAAGGCGCGTGCCTCGGGCGGCTGCTCGTCGGGGTCCTGGTAAACGTAGGCGCGTATCATCGCCAACCTCCTCTGGGGACTCCCATCCCGAACGTCCTAACCCGAGGCCGAGGTCCGCACCACGCCTTTCGGCGTGAGCCAGATGGTGAGCGGGTCGTAGTCGATCTCTATCAACGAGCCGTCGACGGCCCACGAGTAGCCGAAGCCGCCGGCGTGCGGGTTGTCGATGTCGCCGTCGCCCACCATCACGGCTTCGAGGATGGTGGCGAGGGGGCGTTCTTGGCCTCCTGGCGCTCGTCGTGGCTCATCTCCTCGTTGGCGTTGCACGCCGCGAAGTAGTCGCCGAGGACGTCGAAGTCCCGACCGTTGTTTATCTCGACGGCCGTGAAGTGGACCGGCTTGCCTCGCTTGTCCTTGAGGGCGGGGAGCTCGCGGACGGCGAAGGTCACCTCCAGGCAGCCGTAGCGGCCCTCGTAGACCTCGCGGTGGTGGAACGTGGTCTCGTCTTGGAGCATATCGCCTCCGTTTTGGTCGGGGTTCTCACACGTCGTAGCGGTAGACGCGGCAGGGGGCTTCCACGTCGACGCTATTGTCCGCCCGGGCGTAGTCCCCGGAGAAGAACCAGAAGCGTCCGGGTCGGACCTCGCCGGTGGGCGAAAGCTCCGTGGTGGGCATCGTGGGGTTGAGCGCGCCGGAGAAGCTCGCGTAGCCGTCGCCCCCAGGTAGAACGATCCTTCGGGGGCGGTCTGCACGGCGCCTACGCCCTCGCCCCAGTCGTGGGCGATCCTCTCCTCGCGGAAGCCCTCGGCGCCGAAGGGTCGGGGAAGATCACGAAGTCTCCGACCGACGGGCGGTCCGCTTGGCCGCGCTGTTTGCTCCTGCGGGCGAGCAGCTCGTCGTTGGAGATCACGGGGGCCCTCCTCGGGTCGTAGTTGCTTTTGGACGGTGACCGCGGAGCTTCGGCCCGCTCACGCGGCCGGGAACACGTTTGGCGCTCCTCTCTCTAGCGGATGGGGGCCGGGGAGTCGGGCTCGACGTAGCCGGCGTCGTAGGCCCTCGCGTAGCGCGGGTCGTCGCGCTTCACGTAGACGCCCGGGCAGGGCGCGAGTCGGTCGGTGTCGAAGACGAAGAACTCGTCGGGGGTCTTGAAGGTTGCGGTGGAGGAACCGCCTCGGTGGCCCTGGACCATGACCAGGTGCTCGCAGCGGGCAGCGATCTTGTTGCCGCTCATCCGGACCGGATCGCCGCAGTATGGGCAGAGAAGTCGATCGTCAGGGGCGGTTACGTCTTTGGGCACGGCTCGGGCTCCTTCTCTTCGGCGGCCTTCGGGGCTTCCCCCCTCAGGGGGCCCGACGGCCGCCGCGCCGCCCGAACGTGGTCCGCGCGGCGCATATGGGCGCGGGCGTCTCGGGTGAAGCGGCGGGGGGCGTGCGGGATAATCGGTATCCGCTCGCGCGATGGTCGAACCCCGGGCGGGGAGCGAGCTCGACGGGAACGACTCCGAAAGGCTGGTTGGCATTTTGCTCGACGGCAGACCCCTATCCCGGCAAACCCTGGCGGACGTCGAGGCGTTCTTGACCCAGGGTCGTGCGGAGGACCTGACGCTGGACTACAAGCGCGAGATAGGCAGTTCGCCGGGCGAACGGGCCGAGATGTGCAAAGACGTTTCCGCCCTCGCCAATTCGGAGGGCGGGATGATCGTCTACGGGGTGGACGAAAAACCCGACCGGACGCCAAAGATCCCGTTGTTCGGCACGGCCCGCGCCTTCGGCCGGCAGAACGTCGAAGAGTGGGCGGCCCAAGTTCTGCAGGGCGGGGTGCAGCCGCGCATGGTCCTCGATGTTGAGGCGTTCCCGCTTTCGGGCGACCCGAGCCGGTGCCTGCTCGTGGTCAGGACGCAGCCGAGCCCTTCCGCGCCGCACATGGTCACGCTCAACGGCGACAACCGCTACTACGGCAGGTTCTACAGGCGGGGCAACTTCGGGAACAGGATCGCCGAGGAGTACGAGGTGAGGGAGATGATGGAGAGGGCCCGCAGGTTGTACCTGGGACTGGAAGAGGAGCTCTCGCGCAGGGGGTACGGCGACCCATCGTCGGCCACCTTCGGGGACAGCCCCTACAACCGCCGGCTCGCTGCCCGGTCCCCAGAAGGAAGAATGGAGGCCGCGACCCGGTGGGCGAGTTTTCTCCTGCTGCCGACGTCGCCCGGCGGCACGGCCCTCGCCGACCGCGCGGGACTCGTGGACTGGCTCGACCCCAACGAGCATAGGTACGAGCCGCATCCTAGGGACCTGTACCTCCCCACGGCCGTCCCGAGGCCCGTGCTCGGCGGGGTGGCGAGCCTTAGCATCGCCTACGAGGACGGGAGGCCAGTCGGTGGCCGGGCAAAAGACTACGTGCGGGTGGGGTTCGACGGGTCCGTGGAGTACGGGTTCGCGCCGGCGAGCGTGACGGCGCTGCCGGACGGGACGGAGGTACCGTACTTCATCGGGACCAGGATCGCGGCGAAGCTCTGGCAGACCCTGGGCTTCGCCGCCGCCGTGAGGTCGCAGCTCTCGCTAGCGGCGCCGCACCTCTTGAGCGTCAACCTCGCCCGGACCGAGGGCGCCATCCTCGCCGGTTTCGCCGACGGTTGGGAGGACCCCAGGGGAGACTTTTTGGAGCTGCAAGAAGCGCCGAGGTGCCTGGAGCCGAACGCGCAGATCAGGCGGGAACTGCGGGCGGAGGACTTCGCGGAGATCTCGGCCGCGACCGCCACCGACCCTCCGCCGCAAGTGAGGGAGCTTGCCGAGGAGGTCTGCTTCGCCTTCGGCATACCGCAGCCCGTGCTGTTTCCCCGGGCCTGAGCGAACTTTGGGCGGCGATCGGGGCTCGATCCCCTCGCGGAGGTACTCGACCTCGCGGAGGAGCTCTTGCATGCGCCTCGCGCGCCGCACGACGTCGGCGTCTCATCGGGCGAGTACCTCCGGTTGACGGCGCCTTTGCGGCGCGTCTGCGGGGGCCGCTTCCTTGGTTACACAGTAACGGTCGGCGCCGACGGGTCCGGGCTCAGAAGGGCAGGTCGTCCTCGTCCTTCGGTTCCCAAGAGATCTCGACGGCCTCCCCGTCGTCCTCGGGGCCTTCCAGCGCCCGCTCGGCTACATCGGGAACCTCCACGCAGACGGCGTGGGCGAGCTTTGCAGGGCGCTCGAGACGACAACGCCCGTAGTCCAGAACATACGAGAGCGCGCCCCGAAGCTCGACCATCCTGCGTACAAGTTCCTCCGGGGCGGGCTTGTGGGGCCCGGGCTCGGCGTGGTCGAGCGCCTCTCGGCAGATCCGGGGCCACTCCTCGTTCAGGAGGCGCGCGTGCGCCCCGTCGTCGTACCCGGGCGGGGGAAGATCACCGGCGCGCTTCGCGGACACCACGATCCGGACGAGCGCCTCCTCCAGGAGTACCGCCGCCGCGGGGGTGGCGCCGTGGTCCAAGACCTCCCGGCGGAGTTCCTCCCCGCGGTAATACTCTTCGGCGTCCTCTGCGCTGTAGCACTCGGACGAAAAGTGCGGCCCCGGCATGCAGCACCGCGCCCCCAGGACGCAGCCGAAGCCCTCCGCGTCGTCGTCGAAGGAATCGTCGTAGAGGTCCTCGTGCTCGGAGCAACCCGGGACCCCGCAACACTCGCACTCGGCGTCGCCGTAGGCGACCTCCACCGCAGCGGCCTCGTCCTTGTCGTCGTTGGATCTTGCGAACATGAATCCTCCTCGGGCCGGGGCATAGCCCCGCATTTCTCCGCGCGCAGCTGACTCAGCGACCGAGCCTATGCCACCCGAAGGTCCGCCGCGTCTTTGTTCCGTAGTGCAGCTCGTGGCGCCTCCGGCGGATGGCGTCCTCGCGCCGCTTCCGTTTCCCGAGCCTTCTCGCGTCCTTCTTGTACGAGGACCGCTTCATGGGGGCCACCCCCGGTCCCCTCAGGCCGCCCCGGCGAGCGCCGGGGCGTCGACGTCGGGACGGGCTGCGTTCGGTCCCGCGAAGAACTCGCCCGGCTCGATGGGGAAGAGGACCCTCACCTCGGTGCCCGGGGATCCTTCGCCCGCGAGCTCGAGGGCGCGCCGGATCGAGGGGGCGCTGACCTTCGCGGTGCGGGTCGAACGACCCGTCCTTACCTCGACCGAAACCGTGATCATGGCGGCCACCTTCCTCTCGTCGTTCGTCCCCGCCGCCTACGACGACGTCGTCGTCCGGCGCCACGGGGTGTGCTTTGCCCGACAAAGCGCGCACCCCGCGGCGATAAAGCAGCGCCTCACGCAGCCTCTTCGTCGTCCTCGAGTTCCCGCTGGAGTTGGTCCCAGGCCGCGGCCGGGATCCTTCTCATCGCGGCCCGATGTCCCGGCGCGTACCACAGGCCGGTCAGCTCCTCGACCTCCCGCTGGGTGAGCCCCGAGCCGCGCTTCTCGGCCGCCTCGGCCTCCTTGCGCCCGAGGTGCTCCAGGCAGCGGGCGTACTCTTCGTTGCCGTCGGGGCGCCGGCGGTGGGGCCGGTAGTATCCCCGGCTCTTCTTGCGGGCCCAATCGAGGAGCGCTTCGGGGGGGTCGGCTTTCTTGGAGGCCCAGGCGAGTATCCCGATCGCCTCCTCACCGGCTCGAACTCGCACGCCTCCCTCACCTCGACCACGGAGAACGCGGGGAAGTCCTCCGCGAGGACCTCCGCCGTGCGGTCGTCCACGCGGACGCGGCGGCTGCTGCCGCGGAGCCGACTCGTGGGCCCGTCCCCGGATCCGACTCGTCGCTGCACGGTCGCGCACCTCCCCTTTCCGGAAGATCGGCGCCCGCCCCAACGACGAGACGGGCGCCGCCGGGCGGCCCCCGGCGAAGCCGACCGCGGGGGCCGCCCGGCGGCCCCTTCGCCCGTCAGCATGCGCGGTGGAAGACGAAGGTCGATTCTCGTGGGGCGTTGCCGTAGGATTGCCTAAGGAGAAGGCAGGCGACTCGAGCGACGCGAGGGAGGACCGGTCGGGATGGCCAATCACCCATTGAGGCTTCGAGACGTGCCGGACGGCGGCGACAGTTCGGGGGTCTACTACGGCGACGAGGGTTCCCAAGACCCCTTGGAGAAGTGGGACGCCCGCAGCCCGATCGGGGACTTCTATGACTTCGCGCTCTACTACTTCGGCCGAGCCGTTCGCGACCGCGCCGCGGCCGAGGCGCGGGACGGGGAGGAGGTCGTGGCGAGGTTTCGGGAGCCGGAGGACCGCGCCGCGCAGGATCGGGGCTCCTGGACGGAGGAAGACGAGCGGCTCTTCGAGAAGGCCGTTCGCGAGGTGACGGCGGAGTTCTTCCGGGGTTGTACGGACCTGGTGTGGATTGCGCCCGGCCTTCGTGTCGAGCGCGGATCAGAACGTCGATGAGAGAACGGGCGAACCACCACCGCTACGACGACGTCGTAGGAGGCATAGAGCCCATGAACCCCAAACTGACGCCCGAGGACCTGGCCGTGCAGGCCTTCGGCCCCGGCGCGGCCGACTTCGGCGCCGGCTGGCGCGCCAACACGATCCAGGCCCGTCGCACGATGCGCAGGTCCTTCCTCGACGCCGACCAACTCCGCCTAATCGACGAGCTCGGCCTGATGGTCGGCGTGCTCGCCGACGACGTCGAGGCGCTGCGCGAGGACCTCGCGGCGGCAGCCGCCGGCGAGAGGGCCGTGCTCGGGTACATGCACGGGGAGAAGCCGTCGCGCGAGGGGACCGGGGCGGGGGAGGAGATCCTCGTGGTGCGCCGCCCCGCCGGGTATTGGGCGCGCTTCGCCGCCGGGCGAACCCGCCGCGAGATGCTGGAGCGCTTCGGCACCGACGAGCTTTCGCTCCCCTTCGGGTTCGGCGCCGACCCGGGCTACGCGCTGAACGACGTCCGCCGGCGCAACCCCGGCGCGGCGGTGGAGCTGACCGAGGAGGCGACCGACCGATGAGCGAGGCGGCGGCGCATGATCCGCGGACGGTCGAGGCCGCGGCCGGAGAGCTGCGCCGGCTCTACGACGAGGAGGGCGCAACGCTCGACGACATCCTCAACGGCGAGGCCGGGGCGTGCTGGCCAGGAGACCTGCGGCGGAGACGAGGCCCTCGCCACGCGCGCCTTTATGGCCGTCCACCCCGGCGCGGTTGCCTTCGCGCCCGATCCTTCGGGCAGGGATCGGGTGGGGGTCCTCTTCCGCCGCGGCCGGAAGGGGGAGAGGTCCTGAGCGACCGAGGCTACGGCTACGCCGGGTGCCCGCACCCCTCGGGGCCGTCGTTGCGGGTCCGAACCGAGAGGGAGGCGAGCGCGTGAGCGAAGGAGAGGGGGGCCGGGACCCGACGACCCCGACGAGTGGCAGGACGCCGTGGACGCCGCCCGCGCGATCGTCACGCTGGATGCCGCCCGGGCTTACGGGCTCGTCCGCGGCGGCGCCGAGGTGGACCTCGAGCGCTGCTTGTGGATCCTGGAGCGCGGCGAGGAGTTGGGGTACGTCCCCTCGAGCGTCGCCGTCCACACCGCCATGATCGAGTATTTGGGGATGGAGTACCGGGGGCCGACCCCGTGATCGGCCGGCTCGATCGCCGACTCGCCCGCCTCGACCACCGGATCTGGGCTGCGCACGGGAGGGTCGAGACGGCTTACGCGCTGAACCTCGACGAGGCCCATAAGCAAGAGGCGTTCCGCGCCCTCGACGCCCTGCTCGCGGAGCGCGACGCCCTGCGGCGGGAGTGGTCCGCGCCCGTCCGACGTGAGCGCCCGCGTCCTCCGGTGAGGGCGCTCTTCGGTCCCGGTGAGGATGAGGTGCCGGTATACGACCCGGGGGCCCTCGTCCTCTGACGCCCTCCTTCGGGGGCGGTAGGGGTGGAAACCGGGCCGAAAATAGCGCAACGTATCGCTTTGGTGCGGGCCCGAACGCGCATCGCTACCCCCGTTGTCCTCGTCCCGCGCCGGATCGCCATCCCGCTCCCAGGACGTCGAGCACTACGCCGAGGAGGGCGGCGGCCTCGCGTTCGAGGCGCTCCAGATCCTCCCGCGCCTCCCCAAAAACCGCGCGCGGGGGAGGGGCCAACAGCGCGGCGCGGATCACGAGGCGTGCTCCGACGAGGTCGTTGGCGACGAGGTCGAGCAGGGCCTCGTCGTGCGGCCCGCCCTGCTCGAGGAGGTCCGCGACGTCGGCGCGGCGATCCTCGATCAGCCGGAGCTGCTTGGCCAGGCGGGGTGAGTGTGCGGTGTTCTCGCTCATGGAAGTCACGTTACCGGAGGGGGTCGGGAAGAGCGTCATACTGTAGGGAGGATCTTGGAGGCGTCGGGAGCATTCGAGGTGGGAGCGAAACTTGGGGTAGTCATCCTCCATAATGCGCGTAGTATCGTTTACGAGATCGGCTGCGAGTGGAGGGGCGACAGGCTTCCGGCTACGCGGAGAATGCATGGCTTTACCTGGGCCTCCCGTGCTCCGTAAGTGTTGCTGATACGAGGTCGAGAATCAGTAGGAGGATAATGAGGTCGGGAGATCGAGATCTTATCGGTACCTCAGAATCGAGCAGCGCGCCCGCCAGTAAGGTAGAGGCGCCGCCCACTGGGGCGTCCCGCTCCCGAGTGCGAGGAGCCGGGTAGGGCGAGTATTCGTACGAAGCTTACCGCCTCAACATGGATACATACGAACAGCTAAGTCTCTCGGGTACGGTCGCACGCGTGCGCGTAGTCGAGGACGACGGGCGACGCCTCTACCTGGAGTTGAGCAACGGCAACGTTGTCACCGTCACCAGGCAGGAGCCCTTTGAGTTCGAGGTGGGATCCGTGGTGTTCGTTCGGCTCGAGCAGGGTCAAGAGAACATAGGGGCTGCGCCCGACGAGCTCTGGCCGGAGGAGTCGTGGGTCGGGGTGGTCCGCCTAGTGCTTGCCGATAAGATGGTCGTTGACGCCAGCGGTCGCTGGAGGTTGGTGCCGACGCCAGATCACGTCGAACTCCGCGAGGGGAACACCGTCGAGGTACGGGAATCGAGCGGGGTCGTCCGCGTCCTCTCGGAGAAGCCGGTCAAGTACCTCGATCCGCCGACCGTCGACGACGCCGTCATCGATAAGTTCAAGCGCAAGAAGGGGGCCAAGCGGGAGACGTTCGACGACTTCGGTGGGCTCGGGGACGTGGTCGCTCGCGCCCGAGAGCTCATCGAGGTACCGCTTCAGCGCAAGGAGGAGCTCTCCAAGATCGGCGCTCGACCGATCAAGGGGATCCTCTTCACCGGACCGCCCGGCACGGGCAAGACCCTGCTGGCGAGGATCATCGCGGACAACACGGACGCGGAGTTCTACGAGATTAGCGGGCCGGAGTTCCTCAGCAAGTGGTACGGCGAGAGCGAGGAGATACTCCGCAAGATCTTCGAGGACGCGGCGAAACAGGAGAGGGCGATCATCTTCTTCGACGAGATAGACAGCGTCGCGGGACAACGGGACGACGGTTCGCACGAGGCCTCGCGCCGCGTCGTCGCCCAGCTTCTCACGTTGATGGACGGCTTCACTTCGAACCGCAACGTCGTGGTCATCGCCGCCACCAACCGCCCTCAAGACATCGACGCCGCGCTGCGACGGCCCGGACGCCTCGACTGGGAGATTCATTTTCGTCCCCCTGATCGCGACGATCGTGAGGCCATCCTTCGGTCCACGAGCCCGCCGTCTACCGCTCCCCTCCTTCCCCACGCGTGGGTAGCGGAGAACACCGAGGGGTGGTCGGGAGCGGAGCTCACGGCGATCTGGGGCGAGGCCGCCCTGCTTGCCGCCGCCGACGGAAGATCAACGATCTTCGTCGAGGACTACGTCGAGGGGTTCCAGCGGATGGCGGCCCGGAGGCGTTGGGTGGCTCAAACGTCATCGGGCGGCGACGCGGCATGAGCATCGTCGACCGCGTCAAGCTCTGGTTCCGGCGGTGGAGGCGCAAGCGGGCGTTCGAGAAAGAGAAGTCGCCGCTTCGGGAGTTCGTGTACCTGGACGAGGTGAGCGTCTTTAGCCTGGTTGCGTCGAGGCTCGGCGCTATCGCCACGGAGTTCACGGATAAGGAGACCGCGTCCCTGCAGAGCGAGATCAAGGCCAACATCAGCGCGGGCGGAACGGGTGTCGCCAAGGCCGGTCTGGACTCCCGCCTAACGTCCGGGCAGACGCAGGAATCGCAAGTGGTTCGGAAGTCGATCGTGCAAACCACCTTCAAGGAGTTCTACGAACACGAGCGGGACTCCCTCGCCGTGCGTCTGGTGGCAGAGGACGGCGAGGTGCCCGAGGTGAAAAGCCTCGATGACTTCGACAGCAAGGTGAAGGGGTTAGAGAGCGGCGGCTGGATCACGGGTGCCGAGAAACTCGCGCGGGGCCAGTTGGTGGAGGCCGAAGTTCAGCTCGAGGCGGAGAACGTCTTTCGCATGAGCGCCGTAGTCTCGGCAATTCAGGACATGGTCCAGGACGACGCCGAAATGTTCGGGCTCGATGGTAACGAGGGGATCGTCCAACTCAGATCCATCAGCCGCGTCCTGGAGAAGCTTCTGGTTGGTCTCGTCCCTGTTCGTGGGTGCGTCGTGGATTACGAGGTGGCCCAGATCGGGAGACGGGAGTTGATCGTTCATCGCGGGCTCCTGAACCAATTGATGAGCACGGAACACGTTTCGAGCCGCCCCTTGTACGTGGTCGGGGTCACCGAGCAATCGCTGTTCTGGAAAGACATCCGACGGGTGTTGTTCTCCAACGCTCGCTTTCGGGTGCTATGTAGAATCTCTCAGGGCGGCCTGCAAGACTCGTGGACCCCGGTCAAGCTGTTTCAGGTCCTGCAGTCGGTGGTACCACGCCTCGCCGACCCGCTCGAGGAAGCCCTCGGATCGGGCGCAGCCGCTTTGGCTGACGGTGGAGAGCCTAACCAGAGCACGGATCAAAAAGGACAGCTCATGCGCGAGGCGTTGGTCTCGTACGCTTCGTCTTTGGCTGATCACTACGGTTTTAACCTCACCGAGCAGGATTCGGCCGAAGTCGATCTTCTGGCCGGGCAGCACTGTGCTTCTTTTGGCACCCTAACGGAGAGACGCCAGGCGTTCGGCGCGATCACGTCCTTCCTCCACGAACGCTTCGACTTTCCGCGAGAACCCGACACCGCTGCCGCGTACCGTGGGGTCGCGCTCAATGACGCGGGCTTCCGCTACTCCGGGCAAGTTTCGCCCCTGGCCGCATCCGAGGACGTATTACGGACCGCCGCCTCTGCTCGAGGGCGTTTTCTCGATTCCGAGTTCGTGGCGATCTACTGGTGAGCGTACGTCCGAGGTAGGGGAGCAGGCGATCCTTCTGTCTTGTTTGCTCCGTGGAAGATCGAACAAGCCGGAGGTCGACGACGTGATCATGCCGCAGACGCTGGTCTTAGACTTGTTCTTGGGTCGTGTGCAGGGGGTCGGGCGTAGGGCGGCGCGAGCGCGCCCAGTATTCGGCACCTCGACCCCGTAGTATGTTGGCGGTCGTGCCGACGAGCAGGGGAGTGCGGATGGAGCTGCGGTACCTGAGCGACGCCGAGATCGCCGAAGCGGACGGGGAGTACTGGTCGGAGGGATACGGGCGCAAGACGCTTTACGAGCGGGCGCAAGCGCGCGTCTTCGTCGAAGGCCGCAGGGTGCACACGCCCTACGGGTTCACGGTGAGCGTGAAGGCCCCGCGAGGGAAGCGTCAACGGTTCCCGGTCGAGGCCGAGGCGATCTCGGACGAGGAGATCCGGGACTTTCTGTACGCCCTGGGGGACGAAAGGCGCAAGGGGAGCGAGGTCACCGTGGAGCACGAGGTAGACGGAACCTTGGCCCTCTATCGCGTCAAGGGCGAGAACGCCGCCGGGTTCGCCTGCGAGCTGGCCTCGGGGGAACCCGTGGTCTTCAGGCAGGGCGAGCGCGTGTCGCTCGACTCGGTCTAGAGCGCGCCGGGGAACGATGGCTAAGCCTAGGAACTACTCGTGGTGCCTGCACTGCGAGCGCGCCGCTCCGAACAAGGACTGGGGATTCAAGGAGTGGCCGCGATGCCCCTACCCGGACTGCGACGGGGGTTTCGGCGATCGTTGGGAGTGGGAGCGCGTCCGGGAGGTGAACCCCGAGTACCCGCCGCTGCCCGAGCGGGGGGTCGCCTACGGCATGTACGGCCCGTAAGGGCTACGGGCGGCGTGACGGCCTGGCAGGAACACTCTTCCCGGTCGATCACGCTATCCTCAAGGTCGCCGACGACGTCGAGTAACGGGGGCGGCGTTTGATTCGCCCGCTGTCCGCTCGAAGATCCTTAGCCGGCCTTGCTGCCCGGTTCGCGTCGGTTCAAGGCCGCCTCCCGCGCCCCCGATCGGGCGCCCTGGAGAGCCCGGGCGAGGGTTCCGATGCGCTCGACGAGGAAGGAGAAGCCGCGCTTCTCGTCCTGCTCCACCCGTCCCTCTAAGAGGTACGCGTCCGTCCCGTACAGGACGTGCCCGAAGCGGCGGTAGCAGCGCTTGAAGATGGTGCTCTGCAGGAGCCCCGACTCGTCCTCGGTCAAGAGGAAGTGCACCAGGGCTCCGCTCCTGGTCGGCGGGGCCTGCAGGCACTCGAGGACGCCCGCGGCCCTGGCCCGGGTGCCGTGCGGCAGGTCCCTGAGCTCTTTGCCCGGCACGACGCCCAAAGCGGCGAGGGCCTCGCGGTGGGCGGCCAAAGGGTGGCGGCGTAGGTTCAACCCCAGGACGCGCGACTCCTCCCGCTCGAGGTCCCCGCCGTCGCCCGGCCGCGGGAGGTAGGCGACGCCCGATCCCCTGCCCTCGCGCGACTCCCACCAGCTCGCGGGGTGGGGGAGGGGGAGCTCGGCTTGCGCCCCTCGCCGGCGCTTCGCGGGCAGGCCGCGCGTCTCCTCGAGGAGCGCCACGCGGGCCTCGCCGGGATGCTCGCGCCGGTGTCTGAGGCGGTCGAGGAACCCGGCCCGGATCAGGTTCCTTAGGGCGTCGCGTTCCACCGAGGTCCTGCGGTAGAGGTCGGCGACGGAGGCGAAGGGCGCCTTCTCCCGTTCGGCCAGGATCGAGGCGAGCGCCTTCTTCGATAGCCCCCGGCAGTACGAGAGGCCGGGCCGCAAGGCGCGGCCGTCTTGCTCCACCGAGAAGCCCTCCGCCGAGCGGTGGAGGTCGGGGGGGAGCACCCGTATGCCCTTCCTGCGGGCCTCGTTGAGCAGAACCCTCGGGGAGTAGAAGCCCATCGGCTGGGAGTTCAGGATGCCGGCGAGGGTCTCGGCCGGCCAGTGGGCCATCATGTAGGCCGATCCGTAGGCGATCTCCGCGAAGGAGGCGGCGTGGGCGGCCGAGAAGCCGTACCTGCCGAAGCCCTCCACCCACCTGAAGACCTCCTCGGCCTTGGCCTCGGGCACGCCGCGTCCCGCCGCGCGGCGGACGAAGGCGCGCCGGACCTCGCGCATCGCCCCCGGCCCGCGGTCCTTGGTCATGGCGCGCCGCAGTTGATCGCCTTCCGCCAGCGAGAAGCCGGCGACGGCGCGGGCGACCTCGAGGACCTGCTCCTGGTAGATCAGCACCCCGTAGGTCTCCCTGAGGACCTCCTCGATCTCCGAGAGGGGGTATGAGATGCGCTCCCGGCCTTGCTTGCGGGCGACGTAGGAGGTGACGAGGTCCGCCTCCAAAGGGCCGGGCCGGAACAGGGAGATCCCGGCGACGACGTGGGGCATCCTCCTCGCCCCGAGCCTGCGCTGCAGCGCCATCTGCCCGGGGCTCTCGAGCTGGAAGAGCCCGACGGTCTCCCCGCTCCGGATCAGGCGGTAGGCTTCCTTGTCGTCGGCGGGAAGTTTGAGGGGCTCTATCTTCCGCCCGAGCCTGGCCGACACCGTCCGGGCGGCCTTGTCGAGGGCGGTGTGGGTCTTGAGGCCGAGGAGGTCGAGCTTCGGGAGCCCCACGAGCTCGAGGTCGTCCTTGTCGAACTGGCACCTGATCAAGCCCTCCTTACCACTCGGTTCGAGGGGCACGATCTCCGAGAGGTGCACCCCGGCGGCGCCGAGCACCAGGCCGCCGAGGTGGGTGCCCGGCTGGTGGAGCTTCCCCTCCAGCTCCCCCGCGAGTTCCAGGAGCAGGGCGTGGCGCTTCCGGTCCTGCAGGGGGTGGCCGCGCATCGGCGGCGAGGAGAGGGCGGCGTCCCACTCCGACTCGTAGTTCACGAGCCTGTCGCGGTCCCTGATCCGCCTGGGCACGTTCCTCGCCAGCGCGTCGGTCTCCGAGGGGGAGTACCCGAGGGCCCTGGCCGCGACCCGGACGGCGCCCCGCAGGGAGAGCGTGTTCGCCGTGGCCGCCACGGCTGCCCCCGCCGATCCGTGGCGGCGCATCAGCTCGTCGCGCACCCTGTCGCGCCTCTCGCTGCAGAAGTCGAGGTCCACGTCCGGGGGGTCGGTCCTGTGCTCGTGCAGGAACCTCTCGAAGAGCAGGCGGTGGGCGAACGGGCAGGGGGTGGTGAGCCCCAAACAGCGCGCCACCAGCGAGTTCGCCGCCGACCCACGTCCGGTGACCGGCGTCCCCAGGGAGCGCGCGATCTCCGCCGCCTCCCTCGCCACGAGGAAGTAGCCGGAGAAGCGGTGGGCGGCGATAACCCCGAGCTCCCTCTCGAGGCGGCGCCTCACCTCGGCCTTGGAGGGAAACGCATCCGTCCCCCCCCCGAACGCCGCAGGGTACAGCCTCCTCGCGCCGGCGAACGCCAGGCGGGCCAGAGCGCCGTCCTCCGTGGTGCTCCCCCCAGGGAGACGGGCGCTCGGGACCAGGACGCCGCGGCCGAAGCCGCCGAGGATACCCACCGACCCCGCGCACCTCTCCGCGATCGCCAGGGCGTTCCTGACGGCCTCGGGCCTGTCGGCGAACAGGCCCGCCATCTCCTCGGGGGGACGCAAATAAAGCCGGTCCGTGGGCCGGTAGCCGGGCGGCGGGAGGGGGAGAGGGCCCTCGCTGCGGCGAGGGCTTCGGAGAGGCGGTGGTCGCGGGGGCCGAGGTACGTGACCTCGCCGGCGGCGACCGTCGGCAGGCCGCACCGCGCCGCCAGGTGCTCGACTACGCGCATCCGCCTCCTCGACCCTTCGGTGCCGTCGTCGGAGAGCTCGACGTAGACGTTGCCCCGCCCGAAGGCCTCCGCGAGCCCGGAGAGGACCTCCGCGGCCCTCGCCCTAAGAGCGGGGTCGCGCGAGAGCACGAGGGAGGGGACGAGGCCGAAGGGGACGGCGCCCGTGAGGCAGACCAGTTCCCCCCCGGCCGAGCCAACGTGCTCCAGGAGGGCACCGAGGCCGCAAGACGGGTTCCTCCTCTCCGCGGCGGACGGCCAGGGCGCGCCCTTTCGGGGCAAAAGGTAGCCCGTCAGGAGCCGCGACAGGGAGCGGTACCCCCGATCGGAGGCCGCCAGGAGCACGACGTGGCCGCGGTGCTCGGCCTCGCCGTGGCCCCGCTCCTCGAGCCGCACGCCGACCTCGACGCCGACCATCGGGGAGAGGCCGTGCTCGCCCGAGGCCCTCAAGAACCTCGGCACGCCGTAGAGCCCGTCGCGGTCCGTGATCGCCAGGGCCCCGTAGCCCATCCTCGACGACGCCTCCACGAGTTCCTTGGGCGTCGCAGTCCCCAGGCCGTAGGAGAAGCCGCTCCTCACGTGGAGGTGGGCGAACCCCAGGCGGCTGCCTCCCCGGGGACGGCCCGAGCGCGTCAATCGAGTACCCGCACCAGGGACCAGGACCCGGCTTTGGGGCCCGAGCGGTCGAAGGCGAGGTCCACCGCCGCCTCGCCGGCCTCGCCAGCACCTCCCAGGAGCACCCTGAAGCAGAGCCGGTGGGTACCGCCGTCGGGCCGCCACCAGCCGCCGACCTCCCGCCAGCGCTCGATCACGCCCCGCACCCGCCGCTTCCTCGCCCGCACCCCCCAACGGCGCCGGCGGCACCCCGCGCCCTTGGGTTGCACGCGCACCAGGTACGCGCTCCCGTCGGGCCTTTCGAGGACGTGGCAGGGCTCCCCGGCCGGTCCCCTGACCCGGGCCTCGCTGGCCTTCCTCAGCCAGGACGCGCTCTCCCTGATGTGCTCCGCGATCTCCTTCTTGGCCGCCCGCCCCAAGAACAAGGGCTCCTCGAAGCCCTCCGGCCTCAAGGGGTGACGCCTGATCTCCGAAGTCGTCGCTCGTTCCCCCAAATCCCTCCCCTCCTTTCGGTTCAAGGAGGAGCGCCGTACCGTCCCGCGACCCTTGCGCGTCGCGGGTGCGGGCCGTTTTCGGGGTGAGAAGCCGTGCCCTTCCCGGTATAATCCAGGGCGAGGGCAGGCGTCTCCGTCCCGCTCTACACCTCCCCGGGACCGGCATGGTTGGTGGCCGGACGGTCCTCGGGGGCCCGGGGTGGGGCGCTCCTCTCGTTTCTTACCGTTTTCGCTTCCTCACTGTAGCGCCGCCCTAGTCCCCGCGTCAAGCAACTGTTTGACCAAGGACGCATTCGTTGCTATGGTGCTCGTCATGGGAGAAGGTTTGCACCCGAGCCGGCTGAAGGTCCTGGAGTACCTGGCCCGCACGAAGCGCGGGGGCGAGGAGACGCCGTCGGAGAGGGAGATCGGCCGCGCGGTGGGCCTCAAGAGCTCGCAGACCGTCCACCACCACCTCAAGGCCCTGGAGGCGGGAGGCTACGTCGAGCGTACTTCTTCGGGAGAAACCAAGGGGCGCACGACGAAGAGGCGGCCGATACGGATCACCCCGAAGGGCTGGGGGGCCGTGGGGACGGCGCCGCTCTTGGGTCGAATCGCGGCCGGGCGGGGCCTCGAGGCGGTCGCGGACGAGGAGGCTTACTCTTTGGCGGCGGAACTCCTGGGGTCTCGCTCGGGGAGGCGGCGCTATCTACTCCGGGTGGTGGGCGACTCCATGGTGGACGGCAGGATCTCCGACGGGGACCTCCTCGTCGTCGAGGAGGACGAGGATCCCGAGGACGGCGCGGTGGTCGTCGCCCTGCTAGGGGGCGGCGAAGAGGTCACGGTCAAGAAGCTCTACAGGGAGGGCGACTCGGTGCGGCTGAAGCCGCAAAACGGCGAGCACGAAGACATAGTCGTGCCGGCCGCGGACGTGGTGTTGCAGGGGAGGGCGGTCGGGGTGATCCACTCCTTGGGAAGGGGGCTCTGATGTTGACGGCGGGGACGATGAAGGAATGAGAGGCTCGAGACCGAAGCCCGAGTTGGCGTTGGCGTTCTCGCTGCACTCCGGGCCGGGCACGTACGCCCTTCTGCTGGGCTCCGGGGTTTCCAGCGCCGCCGGCGTGCCGACCGGTTGGCGGGTGACCCTGGACCTGGTCCGCAAGCTGGCGGCGGCCGAAGGCGAGAACCCGGCGGATCCCGAGGCTTGGTACCGCGAACGCTTCGGCCGGGAGCCCAACTACTCCAATGTCGTGGACGAGCTGGCCACGACGCGGGACGAGCGCAGGGCGCTCCTGCAGGGCTACTTCGAGCCCGACGAGCGCGACCGCGAGGAGGGCAGGAAGATGCCCACCCAGGCGCACCGCGCCGTCGCGCGGCTGTGCGCGGGAGGTCACGTGCGCGTGGTCCTCACGACGAACTTCGACCGGCTCCTGGAGAGGGCGCTCGATGAGGAGGGCGTCTCCCCGGTGGTGATAGGCACGCCGGACGCCGTCGAGGGGGCGCCGCCCTTGCAACACTCGGGCTGCGTGGTGGTAAAGGTCAACGGCGACTACCTCGACACCCGCATAAAGAACACGCCCGACGAGCTCGCCGAGTACGACGAGCGCATGCAGGGGTTGCTGGGAAGGGTCTTCGACGAGTACGGCCTCGTGGTCTGCGGGTGGTCGGGGACCTACGACACGGCCCTAGTAGACGCGCTCAAGCGCGTGGGGGGCCGCCGCTACATGACCTACTGGGTTTCCCGGGGCGAGCCCTCCGAGACCGAACGGGAGCTCACGTCCTTCCTCCGTGGCACGCCGGTCGAGGCCGAAGGGGCGGACCAGTTCTTTGCCGACCTCCTCGAGAAGGTCGAGGCGCTCGAGACGTTCGGCGGCGAGGACCCGCTGTCGGCGCCGGTGGCGATAGCAACCGCGAAGCGTTACCTCGACGACCCGGTACGCCACGTCCGGCTCAGGGAGCTTGTAACCTCCGTCGGCCGAGAAGCCAGGGAGGGGCTGTTGGGGGACGGACGCTTCGCCCTGGACTGGAGGCCGGAGGCGACCGACCGGGAAGGCGAGATGGCGGGGTTCGCCGCGGAGATGAAGAGGCGCGTCCTCTCCTACGAGGGGGCCTGCGAATCTGCGGTAGGGGTCGCGGCCGCCGGGGGGTACTATGCGGACGAGCGGCAAGCCGGCGCCTTCCGCGAGTTGCTCGAACTGATCTCCAACCCCCCTCAGGACGGTGCCCGCATCGATTTGTGGGACGGTCTGGAGCTTTACCCCGGGTTGCTTGTGCTTTACGCCGGGGGCGTCGCCGCCGCGGGCGCGGGGAACTGGCCTTTCTTGAAGGCGCTCTTGCGCGATTCGGTGTTCGTAGACATCCGGGGCACGGTCCCGCTGGTGCTGAAGGTCTACCCGTGGGCGGTCGATAAACACAAGACGATTACCAACGCGGCGCTGTTTTCCGGCGTGAGCTACCACGAGCCCGTCGCCGAGCGCTTGTACCTGACCCTGCGCGAGCCGCTCAAGCAGTACCTGACCCTGGACTCCAGGTACGAGGAGGCCTTCCACAGGTTCGAAGCGTTGCTGGCCCTTACTTACGTCGACGTCCAGAAGGAGCGAGAGCCCGACGATTGGGTTCCCCTCGGTCGCTTCGCGGTGCTGGACAGGACCCGCCACGGGGGGGACTCGGAATACGCCGCGCTCCGCAAGGAGTACGGCGAGCAGGGTTCGGGGTGGGGTCCCATAGAGCACGCTTTGTTGAAGCAGCCGGTCTCTTCGCACGGGAGGGGGGTACCGTCCTCGGAGACGGTGGGTCACGACTTCGGCGTCGTCGACGCGATGATGCAGAGGATCGGCCGTCGCCTCTAACGCCGACAACGGATCGTCCGACGCCGGCGTGCCGAACGGCGTCGGGGAAGCACGTGGCTAAGAGACCGAAGGTCTACAACGACCGCTGGGAAATCGTCGGGGACCTGGGCGAGGGGGGGCAGGCGCACACCTTCAGAGTGCGCGACCGGCGCGACGGCTCGGAAGGCTGGGTGCTGAAGCGGCTCAAGAACCATACCCGCCTCGACCGCTTCAAGCGCGAGATCCAGGCGCTCGAGGCCCTGGACTCGCCGCACATTCCCGGGACGGAGGACTTTTCCCTCGAGGAGCCCGCCTACCACGTCTCGCGGTACCTCGGCCCCGGGCTCAACAAGCAGGTGCAAGACGAGCCGCTGGACCTGGACCGGGCGCTCGCCCTCTTCGAGCAGGTCGTTACCGCGGTGCGAGACGCCCACGGCGCGGACGAGGCGGTGGTGCATCGCGACATCAAGCCTAACAACGTCGTCGTTGCGCCGGACGGCGGATGGGCCTTCCTGATCGACTTCGGGATCTGCCAGCTCGAGGACGGCGAGCTGACGACGCTCACCACCGGGGAGGAACCCTTTGGGAACGCCGCCTTCGCGGCGCCCGAGTGCCTGTTGGGGCGCGAGGAGGAGCCCGGGCCGCCGTGCGACGTCTACAGCCTCGGGAAGCTCCTCTACTGGATGGTGTCCGGGGGGAGGCATATCAACCGGGAGACGATATCCGAAGGCGTGCTCGGGCGCATCCGGACGGACAACCGGCTGGTGCGCTCCTACGTCGCTCGCCTGCTGCGCGGGACGGTCGTCGAGGCCCCGGCGAGAAGGTGGACGGCCCAGCGGCTCCTCGAAGAGGTCGCGAGGACCAGGAGGCTCGTCGCCCGCCTTAAGGAGTACGAAGCCGGCGGGCTCATCGTCCTCGCCGACGGCTTCGACCTCGACGATGCGTACGACGGACGCGGGCCGCAGGCCAGGAAGGGCGAGCCGGCCTACCCTGCATGGGTGCACGTCATACGCGTGGGAGGTGGCGATCAGCCCCACGAGGTCGAGGTTGGGGTCACGTTCGAAGGCCCCGCCGGGGGGGACGCGCGCCTGGAGGGGATCGACCTGGCGCTCGAGCACATGGCTGGGGAGGACGAGGCCCTCATAAGGATTGCCCCCGACCGCGACGGGAGGCCGGACGAGGGCGGGGTGCTCGAGTCCCTCCGGGTGGAGGGACGGGGGGACTTCTCGACGAGGGTAGAGCGCTTGCGTTCGCGGGCCAGGCCCGTGCTGCGCGAGGATGTTCGCTACTGGATCCTCGTCTCCGTCCCCCGCGATGCCAGCGAGGCGGCCCTGCGCCTGGCCCCGACCGACTTCGCGCCACAGGAGGTCGGCTCCGCCGAACGCTTCGACGGCCGCGAGTGGGGCGAGGTCAAGTCGGCCAGCAGCCCGGGGTACGCGATCCGCGTCACCGCGCGGGGCGAGCCGGGCGCGGAGGGCTAGCCCGTGGAAACGCAGGGGCCCCAGGGCGCCTCGCTCCTCCTGCCCGAAGGACGCATGCCGGAGGCCGAGGTCGCGGCACGGTTCGCCTTCTGGCTCCTCGGCCATCCCGAGGGCGGCCGCGAGGTCGAGGTGGCCGTCGACGGTGCCGGGGTCGAGGTGCGGGGGCGCACGATCTTCGAGCTGCGCCGTTTCCTCAAGCTCCACGGGTGGGAGATGGATCCGGCGGGGCCCCCGGACCGTTGGCGGGGGACGTACCGCAACGCCGAGCACCCCGATTCCAGCCTCAGGGTCCACTCGCGCCCCGGCGTCGGGGACGTTGTGGGTACGGTCGGCGAGAAGAGGGTGAGGGCCGAGTGCAAGAAGGGGCCGCTGGCGAGATCCCGGAGCGGTTCCGAGATCAAGCTCCTCAGGGAGGCTTTGGCCCAACTCCTGACGGTCGGGGAGGTGGGGGAGGAGGACGTCCTCGTGGCGGCCGTGCCCGACACCCCGACCTTCCGGCGCCACGCCTCGGCCTGGAGGGACGCGCCCCTCATGCGCCGGGTCGGGCTCCGGGTGGCGCTGGTGGGTCGGGACGACGGCGTGAACGGCCTCGACCTTTGAGCCGGGCGCGGAGGGCGAGGTAGCCTGGTCAGACCGGTGCTGGTCGAGCTTCTTACGAAACCCGGTCGGCCTGCACGACGTAACGGGCGCTCCAGTCGGGCCCTTCGGACCATAAGTCCCCGAAATCCTCGATGCAGGTCTGCAGGGAGAGGACGTCGCGCCCCGGCACGGGGTTGGTCACCCACGTGTCCAAGGGCCCTACCTCGTGGGTCTCCGAGACGGCGTAGGAGTAGGAGTTGCCGTAAGCGTCGGCGATCGTCACCTCGTCGCCGGGCTCGAGTAGTGGGAGGCCGTGGAAGAGCCGATCGCTCGGGGTGCCGGGGAAGCCGATGCGGTGCCCGGAGACGTAGGTGTTCGCCCCCGGCTCCCAGGGGTAGCCGGTCTGGGGAAGGTGGATGGCGCCGAACTCCATCGCCGCGTCCGAGTCGGTGTCGAGGACGGGCGCGTCGCGGAGGCCGAGCTTCGGGACGGTCAGGTACATGGTGGTGTCGTTCGCCGCGGGTAAGCTCGCGGCACCGGCGCCCTCCGTGGCGGGACCGGCCGGTGCCCCGGTCGTCTGCGCGCCCGCAACCACGGGAGGCGGCGACGAGGCCTCGCCAGGTAAATCCGCGACGGGGACCGCGACCGGATCCGGCTCCTCGGTCGCGGTCCCCGGGGTCTCCGGAGGAGCCGGCGGGTCCGGGAGGGACTCGTCGGGAGGCCGGGAGGGGCCTCCGCCGATACCGGGCGCGCCACCGTCCGGGAGGTCCTCCCCGGCCGGCTCGCGGCCCGAAGGCGCGGGGGCTTCGTCCGGGTCCGTGGCAGGCTCGACGTCGCCGGGAGCCGGGGCCGGATCCGGGACCGCGGCGAGGCCTTGCCCCGCAAAGCCGCTCGGAGCGGGTGAGCCTACTGATGCGGGGCTCGGGGGTTCGTGGACGTCCGCCTCCGGGGGAGCTTTCTGCTCGGGGCGCGAAGCGGGATCGGGCGGATCGTCCTCGTGCGCGCCGCGACGACCGACGTGGCCCGTGTCGAAGCCGTGGTTAGGCTCGGCGGTGGCGGCGGCATCGTCGCCGCCACCGAGAGCGGCGAGGTCGGCGGCCCGGGACGGCCGATCCCCCGTGTCGAGCTCCCGCCGCTCGGGGCCGGAGAACAAGAGGAAGCAAACGACCAGGAGCGGTAACCCGAAGACGACGAGTACCAACGTTGCCATGCCTCGCGTCCGACGCCCGTCCAAGTCCTTGCCGCTCCTTCTTTCGCCTTCTCCTTTTCGTTCGCCGACCGCTTCGCCTAGTGCGCGGAATTGTAGCGCGAACGCCGCCGACCGGCGAGAAGCCACCGCGCGTCCTCGCGGTCTGCGCTAGATTACCCGGCATGGAACGGGGACCGACGCCATGAGACAACTGCCTTCCGATCTCGCCCCTCTGTTCGAGCCGACCGTGGCGCGGGTGCTGGGAGCGGAGGGGGCGGACTTTCTGCGGGAGCTCTCGCACCTCGTCGTCGAGGGGTGGCTGAGGAACGGTCGGGTCGGGCCGTTCGTGGGCGACATGATCGAGGAAAGCGCCAGGCGAAGGGGGGAGTACCTCGGCCGCCTGCGCCAACACCACCGCGAGCCGTTGCGGATCCTCAAGGAGGGCATGCTGCTCGCGCACCCGGAGCTCGAGGACCCGAAGCAGTTCCCCGAGATCCGGGGTCGGCCGCACGCCGAGTTCTCCCCGAAGACGTTCGACGGGTTGCTCGCGCGGGACGACGTCTCGCGCGAGGAGTACGGCCCGGCGGTGCGTTCCTACCTCGACCCCTACGACCGGGAGCGCTCGGTGGAGGGCTACCTCGTCGCCGTCCTGAGCGAGTGGGAGGTCGAGCTCAGGAAACTTGACGACGGGTGGGGCCGCGGCGGCGAGAGCCGGAAGCTGGAGCAAGCCCTCACTGACGCCCGGGAGGCGTACCTGCGCGACGTGCGCGCGTACGTGGACTGGAAGCTCGTGGCGCCGGAGGTGGCGATGCTGGACCTCTGCGTGGGGCTGCAGGGCCTCAACCCGATCCCGGAGCTTGCCGAGCTGGGCCTGGATGAGGAGGACGTCCTGGAGGCCGCATTCCTCGCCCGGATCTCCTGGCCGCTGCACGGGTTGCTCTACGAGCCCAACACCCTAGACCCCGGGCAACGGGGGAGGGCCTCGGAGGAGGTAGGGAACCTCAAGCGGCGCCTGGAGCGAGCCTGGGACGGGCTGCGGGTGAGGTTCGCCTCCACGCTCGCGGCCCAGACGGTGGTCGAGCGCTACAAGACGCGGGTCGAGGAGTACGACCGGGAGCGGACGCGCGGGATCGCCGACCGCGAGATCGCCCGCGTCGAGGAGGAGAGGAAGAAGGGCAACAGACCGAAGAGCCGCCTCGAGGACGTCCTGACCCGCGACCTCAACCTCTACCTCTACGACGAGGGCTACCGGGTGCTCTACCGGCTCAAGCTCGACGACCTGGAGCCCGACGCGCTCTCGCTGGGGGCGAGGCCGCTGCTCGTCGAGGCTAAGGCCTACAGGACCAGCCGGGGCGCCAGGGAGGACATTCGGGACGGCTTCGCCCAGTGCGTCTCCTACCTCAGCGTGCTCTCCTCCGTCGCCGCCGGCGGCCTCTACGAGGCGCACCTCGTGGTGTTCAGGCTCGGAGGCCCGCTCTACGGGCTGCCCAAGGTGTTCCGCTACGGGGACTACCGCGTCTACCCGCGGCTGGTGGACCTGGCGCCGACCGAGGAGCGCGGCCGGAAGCAGGCGCGCGCCAGGGTCGACGACATCACCGAGGAGGAGATCCGCGAGCACGTCGCCGAGAGCTCGCGGGACGATGGCGGGGCCTAGAACCGGCGCCCGGGCGGTCGAACCGCAGGCGCCCGCGGGGTCCTCTAGGCGCTGCTGGCCCCGCGCCGGCGGGCGAGCGAGCGGAAGTGCTGGCGTATCCTGCCGGCCGTGACCCTCGTGCCGGTCTTCGGCACGGCCTTCTTGCTGGTGTAGACGCCGTTCTTTTCGGAGACCGTGCGGTTCGGGTTTCTTTTCGCGTGGGATCCCATGGGACACCTCCGGGGCGTTCGGTCGGCGGGACGAGTATACCCCGCCTGCGTTCGCAACGTTCGCTTCAGCTCATGATGTAGGAGCAAAGCTCGCTTATCTCCCCGAGCACCTCCTCCTGCTCCTCCAGGAGGGAACGCCGGTCCGGGCCCACGAGGGTGTTCCGGTAGAAGTCGTAGGCGCCTCCTCGCTTGCTGTCGACGTTGACGACGCCGACGATCTCGTCCGTGAGGGCGAAGGTGCCGTCGTCTAGCTTCCTGGCCCTCTTCACCGGCATGCTCATGACCATGGTGAGGCCGCGGGTCTTTGCGAGCTGGTCGGCGTCGAGGCCGAACGTCGGGCCGCTCTCGAGCCCGAGGTCGGCCGCCTTGAAGGCGCCGTCCGCGACCGCCTGGCCGCACACCCCCGTCGCAGCCGGAGGCGGAGGTCCTTGTCCTCGTCGCCCTCCATCCCGAGCGTGTAGACCGGCTCGAAGGAGCCGAAGCGCTCGAAGACCTTGCGGTCCACCTCCATGATGTTCAGGCGCGCGGTGGGGTCCCGGCGGCGGAGGTCCTCCAGCGCGGGCTCGCAGGCGCTGGCGAACAGGTAGGTCCGCTTGTCGGCGAGGCTCAGCTGCGGCGCCACGCTCCTCTGGTGCTCGACGTAGCCTGCGAGCAGGGCGACGGCGAGCGCCACGGCGACCTGCCAACTCAGCGCCAGCTCGGGGAAGGCCCGGTAGACGACCGGCAGGAAGGCTATGAGGGCGACGAGCGCCGTTATCCTGTACCTGCGGAGCGTCCTCATGCCGGGTGCCTTTCTTCGCGTCGGGCGCGATTGCGGACGTCGTCCGCGCGGCCGATGCCACGGGCGACGACCGAGGAGGTCCTTCGCCTCGCGCGCGGGCCCGCGGGGCGGGCCGGGGTTCAGAGCCTTCCACCCCGGCCCGCGCCCTCTCGGCCTCCACCAGCGCGTACTTGGTCACCTGCCGGAGGTCGGAGTGGCCCATGAGCTCGGCGAGCTCGAGGTGCTGGCCCGGGTTCTTCTGCAGGTACCACGTCCCGAACGTGCGCCTGAGGTCGTGGGGGGAGAGGCCGGACTTCCGGATGCTCGTCCTCCTCACCCAGAGGTAGAAGCGCCTCCTCACGGTGTTCTCGGAGACGCGCGAGCCCTTCTCGTTGAGGAACAGGTCGCCAGGGTCTCCCGCGACCAAACCGAGCAGCGCCGAGCGGGCCTTGAGGTAACGCCGCAAGCTCCTCCTGAGCCTCGGATTCATCGGGACGATCCGCTCCTTGTTCCCCTTGCCACGCGCGACCCTCACCTCTTCGGCGCCGCGCGAAAACGAGAGGTCCTCGACGCGCAAGGAGGCGGCCTCCTCGATCCTCAGGCCCGCGTAGACCATCACCGAGAACGCGGCGTGGTCCCTCAGCGCCAGGGCCTCCAGCACGAGCGGGTCCCTGCCCCGGCCCGGCTTCTTCCCTGCGGCGGCGCCCGCCCCGGCGGCTTCGTCGGCGGAGCCTCTCAGGGCCTCCTCGGCGCCCTTCTCGATCTCGGCGAACAGCATCCCCGCTTCGCGCTCGGTGAGGTAGCTCCTCCGCGGAGCCTTCTCGTGGAAGCGAACGTCGTCCAAAGCCGCGGTGGGGTCGACGGCCCCGAGGCGCCGGTGCAGGGTGTCGAAGAAGCTCCTCAGGACCGCCAGGTGGTTCTTGCGGCTCGCGTCCGAGAGGCCGCGCTGCTTCGTGTGAACCGCGTACGCCTCGACCTCGTCCGGGCCGACGAGCTCCAGCGGCAGGTCCACCTCGCCGTCTCCTTGGATCCTAGGCGCCGCCCAGCGCTGGAACAGGTCGAGCTTCTTTCGGTACTCGTCGATCGTCCTCGGGCTCCGCCCGCTGGCGCGTTTGGCGTTGAGGAACAGCCCGATGGCGTCGCCCAGGTAAAGCTCGTGGTCGGGCTCCGGTCCATAGGAGACCTCGGCATCGTGGGCGGAGTTCACGTCACGGACCATCCTCGCCCTCCTCCCGTTCCGCGCGCATGAGGTACTGGGGGGATACGGGCTCCCACACCTCGTTGAGCTCCGACCCCTCGATCCCGTCCAGCGAGTCGGGGGAGGGCGGCGGACCGTCGCCGGCCTCGAACGCGGCTTGGAGCTCGTGCATCCTCTCCCACACGCGTTGGCTCGGGGGCCAGTATACGTGGCCCATGCGCACGCGCGGCGCCCGGACCCTCTCGACGGTCAGCGAGACCGCCGCGCGGTCGGCCTCCAAGAACGCCGCCAAGTCCTCCTCGCCGGAGAACTCGCGGACGGGGTACTGGCCCGGCGCGACGTCGAACCTCGCGCTCGCCTTGAGCTTCTGCGTCGCCCCCGTTTCGGGGACCACGAGGGAGTGGTGGGTAGCGGTGCCGGGCAAAACCACCACGGCGCCCCGCACCTCCACCGTGGCTTCGGCGGAGAGCACCGGCACGAGCCTGTCGCCCGCGCGGTGGTGCCAGCCGTCGGCCTCGAGGGTCAGGGTGCGCTCCCCGAGCTTTGAAGGGGGGACGCCGTGCAACCACGCGAGCCAGACCAGGTCCGGGAGCACGCCCATCGGCTCTCCCTCGCCGTCGTAGAAGACCATCGTTTCGGCCACCTCCAGGGGGCCCTCGGCCTCGGAGGAGACCACAAGCCTGGAGATCCCCAGCACGGCGAAGACGATGCGCTGCTTGGCCTCGTGAACCACCGGATCCAGGCGGTCCTCCGTCAGCCCCTTGAGCTCGAAGATCTTGAGGCCCAACGAGCGGGCGCGGCTTTGCGCCCCGGCTCCGATTGTACCCGCGGATACGAGCACGCCCTGGCGAGGCCCGTAGCCCACGTCCTGTAGCTCCCCGTAGAAGGCGTCCACATCCTTGACGTTGATGTTGCGCCCGTAGTTCTTGCACTCGATGAGGAGCACCGTCTCGTACCCGGCGAAGGTGCCCAAGACCACGACGTCGAACTGGCGGATGCGGCCGCTGCCGTCCGCCGCCGGAAGCTTCTGGTCGCGCAGCACCTTGAGCCCCGGCTTGCGGTGCATCATCTGCACGACCCGCTCGACGATGTCGCCCTTCTCCTTGCTCGTCGCCTTGCGGCCTTTCTTCTTGCCCGCCAATCCATGCCTCCCGAACCCCGGGTTCTTCGCGTCGGATAATCGCCGTTATCTTACACGTAGGAGGCGGCGTTTTCGGCCCGGAAATCGGGTTTCCGGCCGAGGCGCCGCGTTCGCGCAATTATCTTACACGAGTTGGGGCGCCTTTTTGGTGGGAGCCCTAGGAGGCGCGCTCGGTTTCCCTTCGCCTCCCAGGGACTCGGCACACCGCGCTCGACGACCCGAACGTTCCGAGCACAGCCCTCGGGAGGGTAGTCGGGGCCGCTGCGAACGCTCGTAACCCAGAACCCGAGCATCACGAGTCGGTGTGCTCCGACCTCGACGGTGGCGCAACGGTACCGAAGTCGTCGTCCAACTTGTTTATCATCGCAAGCAGGTCCGAAACCTCCTTCTGCTTGGCGAGGTACTCCTCGTAACTCTTGCGAGTGTCTTGTATGAGCTCGTCGTAGGTGATGTGTCTGGCGCCCACCTGACGGAGCAGATTGATGTTTTCCGCCGCGTGATCGGTGTCGTTCGGCGCCGGAGGCGAGCCCAGCACGCAAATCGTCTCGATCAACCTCGGCTCGTGCGGGAATTTGGTCCGCAGGCACTTGTCCAAGGCATCCCTATACTTGCGGACCTGTGCGACGAGATCCATCGCGTCCACGGAGCGGTCGTACTTCTTCAGCTCTATGATGACGTGCTTCCCGGCAGCCGTCCTGTACCTGATGTCGATGCGCCCTTTTCGCTCCTCGGGCGTCAGCTTCGCGTCGAGGTCACGGAACTCCTTCGTCACCGCCTCTTCGATCCTCTGATTCGAAGCGGCACGCTCCCACGAGGGGTCTAGCAACCAGAGATGGTCGAAGATGTAACGCTGAAGCAACTTTTCTTTGGCGTCCGGTAGCACCTCTTCGAATTGCTTGACCACCTCAAGCCTGCCCCTGGCTATCTCGTAGTAGTGGACGGCTTCTATCTCGTCGACCGTGCCGAAGAGCCGCGAGAGCAGCTCTAGCTCCTCTTTGGTCTCCAAACCTTCGAGGGTACTGAGCGAATCGTTCAGCGAAAGTCTTTCGAAAGCGAGCATTCCGGACTTGTAGAGCTCCTTCTTCGCCTCCGCGTCCGGCATGTTCAGCGACTCGATCCTTCCGAAGAGCTTCTGCGCAGACTTTCTCCTGTCGCCTTTCAACCTCCCGTACCAAGCTTGGATCGTCGGGTGCCGCAGGGCACGTTCCGTGCCGACTTCGTTGCGCAGTCCGGACCACTGATTCTCGATGTTTTTGAGGATGGTCCGCACGTAGGCTTTCAGTTTTCCGTAGCGTTCGTCGTCCTGGTTGACGCTCTGCCTATCGCTGGTGACTATGTCGGGCAGGTCGCTGGCATCCATGAAGTCGGCGTATATCTCTCCTATCAGGTATTTCGAGTAGACCCCGCCCTCTTTCAAGTCCTTCAGCACGTCCTCGTGGATGAGTTTCCCCCGGGCGAGGACGACGATGGTGTTGTTGTCCTCGTCTATGCTTTTCTGCTCGTCTACGGTCCCTATCCACCCGTGCGCCGTCCAACCTTCCTCCGCGTCGACCATGCCGCTCACTTCAAAGTGTTTCCTTATGTTCCCGCGGAGTCGACGGCCGTTACCCTCTTCGAAAAACCCGTCGTCGAGTTGCTCTAGCTCCTCCAGGTGCCAAAGAAACTCGATCTTGTCGTAGTAACCCCGGTCCTTCGCCGCTATCGGAGCGCCGTTCAGCACCACCTCGAAGCCGTGGGCCGCCCCTATGACGCTGAACCGTCTGGCCAACCTCCGCCTCAGGTACTCCGCGGTTCTGGTCAGCCCTTTCTTGAGGTCCTTCAGGACGATCTTGGTGCCTTTGTCGAAATCCACCAGACCGGGGTCCAGTGCCTCCGGGTGGTACTCGCCGGTCGCGTGGGGGTCCGCGATTTGTCTCTGAATGTCGTCGCTGTTCATGCGGAAGGCATGCCGCTCGCCGTTCTTCGTGCTGTACACCTCGACGGTCTCCGCTATCGAGAACACGGACAGCTTCCCTATGCCTTTCCGTCCCATCGGCTCCCGATCGGCGGCCGTCTTGCCCGGTACGTCGTCTCGCTTTCGGTACCCGACGTTCAGGTACCTCGCATTGATATCGTCCCCGTCCATCCCGACGCCGGTGTCGTAGACGACGATCTCGCCCTTCTCTTTGTCGATGTTTATGGTGACTTCCTCCGCGTCGGCGTCCCATGCGTTCGCGACCACCTCCGATAACACGGCGGGAACGTTGCTGTAGAGACCGATGCCCAGGTGGTTGAGCACGTTCAGGCTTATGGTCATCTTGTATGGGCGTGAATCGACTGATTGCCGGGCTTCGGAAGCGGACACGCCTCTCCCTCTCGTATACGCGGTCGTTTCGGGGGTTCGCCTCAGTGTACCCGACCGGCTCGAGCGGCGGACATAGCCGCCGCCTCGACTCGGCCCATGGCCGGGAAACGCGGAACGTCCAGGCCCACCCGTCGCCTTCGCCGATCCGGCGAGAGGTTGCTACTCGGACGGACCGGCCTCTTCGACGAACACGCGAAGTCGCAGTGCCGACGGCCACGAACGCCCCGGGCTCCTCCCATGAAAATTGCGAGGATGAGCGAACGCGCCGTGATGCGGCAACTTCTCGCTCGGCTCCAGACCGAAGAGCCAGACGAAGTCGTCGCCACGCAAATCTCCTACGCTCGGCTCAGCCTCTAGGCCGGAGACACGTACCTTACGGCCGGCCGCATCGAGAAGTAGCAGTTCGTAAGACAGTCCTCCTTCGGGGATCGCTTCGAGCACCCCTCCCCAGATGTCGAATGGGGCGACCGGCCCGGCAGTCGACGTACTCCTCCACCACGAGGGAGCCACGCGCCGGTAACGGGGGCAGCGATGCCGGATACGGCATCGCCCGCAGTGCGGTCCCTCGCGTGCGAGAGACTCGGCGGGGACGTTCCGCCCAGGCGGCAGTCCCTCTAGGCTGGCATTCAGCAGCGTCTCGGTCTCGGTCCGCGCGGCCTCGTCCCAGGGGACTTCTACGCGCTCATTGCCTTGCAGCCACAACTTCACGGTGGCAGAAGGATCGATCCGCTCGATCATCAAGCCGTACAACCGCACCTGAAGCGCGTACGCTTCCGGAGGATGGCCGTTCTCGTCCGCGACACGCCCGGTCTTGAAGTCGACGACGTGCAGGACGCCGTCGAGACCTCGCTCGATGAGATCGGGACGTCCCGAGAGGCGCAGGGCGGGCACTCGCAAAGCGCGCTCGGAGCCGATGGGAACCCCCGGCGAGGTCTCACTGCGGTTTCGCCCCGGCTCCCCCATAGCCCGAGGATATCCTCGGCCCCGATGGGCTCCGGTGCGGGACGGGCCCGACGAGACGGCGACCCACTCTCGCAGCGACGTCGTCCTCTCCAGCCAACTGGTCCGGTCGATGGCCCGGTCGAGCGGAACGAAGCGCCGCGTAGACGGGTCGCCTGCGAGTTCGGCCTCGATTTTCGCCTTCGCGGCTCCGAAGGTGGCATCCACCGCGTCTCTGACCTCCTCGTCGGACCCGAGCGGTCTGCCCCGTAGTTCGTGCCTGACGGCGTGGATGAGTTCGCCCAGTATCGCGAGGGGGTTGGGGGGAAGGAGATCTTCTTCTCGCAACCCATGAACCACGGACAGCGGGCATCGACGGAGGTCCGGGAAACGGGAAGGACTCAAGACCTCCGGAGGACGGATCTCGCGGAGAACGGGGGGCAGCGAAGGCAGCGCGTGTTCCGACCGCTCCACCGGGTCACCAGCGGCCTTCGCGTATCCACTCCCGGACTTGCACCGGCCGGCGCATCAGGTTGAACGTGTCCCAGCAGTCCACCGGGCCGTCCAGCGAAGCCTCTTCCTCCGCCGTCGCCAGTACCGTGTCGGGCGGGGGTTTCTCGGACCCATCCCAGTCCCAGAGAGGATGGGCTATCAGGACCCACCGCGGCATTACACCGCCGCGGGAGTCCAACCGGAAGGCTGGGACCATCCCGTCCGCGAAGTCGCGAGACTCACCGCCGAAGCGCCGCACCATCTCTTCGGCCAAGCGCCCGGCCGTGCTCTGCCAACGCTCGAGCCCCAGGTCGGCGAACTCGCCGTCCAAGCCGCACGAGAAACCCGGGTCCAGCATTGCCCGGATGTAGGTGAGGCCGAGCCGCCAGTCGAGGAGGCCGTGGTACGGCTGATTGCCGTACCTTAGCAGGCAACGGTAGCAGGCGGTATCGCAGTCTTCGTGGTCTTCGGCCAGCAAACGGTCTAGCGGGTACTCGTCGCGGTCCGTAAGTATCGAGAGCAGGATGCGCAAGATCTTGGGTGCGCCGCCGTCGGATTCGCTGAGGTTGCGACAGAAGCCCGCCCCGTTCACCAACTCGTCCGTGATCTGCAGAAGCGGCAGGCGCGGCTCCACCCCATACGGACGCGGTTCGAGAACCTCGAGCTCCGACGGGTCGATGTCCAACCCTGCAGCGGCCCGGTCCGCGACGAGGAAGGTTGCGGACAAGGCCGCCGCCCTGACGCCCTGCCATCGAAAGACGACGTAATCGTCGGAACTTCGGGAGCGCGCCGGCAACCTGTGCAGGGAGAGAGCGTCGTGCACCACAGACGGCGCAATGTACAAGGAGTCGGTCGTCTTCGGGGCAGCCAGCCATAAGGGTTCTTCCCCACCGCTCGCTTCGAAGCCAGGCAGATTCGGGCCGTCGACCACGGCTTGGTCCGGCAGACGGATGTGACCGCGTCCGAGTCGCACGCGCTGGCTTCCGCGGGAGAACTCGAACCCCATCGGCTCGCCTTCGACCAGCGGTCCTCGGTTCAGGCGGTACGTGCGCGCCCGGGGATCGAAAGCCACCCGCGCCCGAGCCCGGAATCCGACGTTCGCGTCCAGCTCGCACGGCCGGAGCCCGAGGGACTTGCCTTCGGCTTGGACGGACCGATGCCGCGTACCCACCGACGGTTCGTCTTTCGCCACGGGCCCGAAGTCGGTACGGAAGGCGTTCGGGACGGCGCAGTCCCTGCCGGCGTCGACGGACACGAAGGCACTGCAAGCCTCGCACCGTATCTCCTCGACCCCCTCCGTGTCGCCCAGACGAGCCCAGGCGCTGCACGCCGGGCACTGGACCATACGGAACATCTCGCCGAAGGGACTACCCTGGAAACCTATCGCATCGGCGTCTTCCCGGTTCGGGACGTACTCCGGCAGCCCCAGGGACGGGGTGATCCCGACGCACCGATGCTCGTGCTTGTCTTTCACCACCGTGGCGCCGGGAGCGAATTCGTAGATCGCCACGTCGAGGTCCCGGTCTATGGATCGCGCCACCGGCCTGTTGTCCTCGATGCCCAAGCCAAGGTAAAGGTCGCGCACGCGCGTCGGCATGCCGTACATGGGCAGCAGACCCAGCTCCGCGAGGCTGTGGGCCAACCCGCGGGCTACCCCCGAACGGAGGCTGTCGTCCATCTCCCGTAGCAGTCTCTCGGCGTCCGCCGCCAGAGGGCGTTCGAGATCTCCATCCGCGTTCAGCAAGTCGCGGAATGCCTCGGCCATAGGACGTGTCGCTCCGAGGGCGTCACGCAGGCGAGCCGGCCAACCGGAGCGTCCGTCGAGGTACGTATTGGTCGGCAAGAACTCTCCGTGTATATCTGGTGGGGACATCAGGTCCCCAGGGTACAGCCCCAGGGGGCGGGACCTGTCCTCCTCGCGGAGACGCGAGAACGCGTCCACGAGCCACCTCTTCCTGACGAACCGCTCCGCGATTTCGGTCATCCTCCGGGTCAGGAAAGGCGTCGGCGGCACGTCCCCCGTTATCTTGCGCGGTTCGTGGAAGTAGTAGGTGTCGTGGCTCCGCGTCCTGCAGATCGTCAACGCCATGGAGAAGGCCTGACCACGCCTGCCCGCGCGTCCCACCCTTTGCTGGTAGTTGAAACGTTGGGGCGGCATATTCGACTGCAAAACCGTCTGCAGCGGTCCTACGTCTATGCCAACCTCCATCGTCGTCGTGACCGTCAACAGATCGATGGTCTCCTTGGCTTCGAAGGCTCGATCCGAGACCCGTAACCGGGTGTCGATCACCCGATCCTCCGACGAGGAGCCGTTCTCCTCGGTCGTCCCGTCCGACGACCCGTCGGGGTCCGCCTCCCCGTCACGGATCGCCAACTCCTCGACGCGCGGCACGAAGATGCCCCGGAACTTGCGTTGCCGCAGGGCGGGATCCTCCGTCTGCCCGGTCAGCTCCTCGCAGTGCAGACGGAACGCGGAATCACCATGACCGTTCGAGGTCTCGGGTGCCATGCCGCGGACGACCTTCCTCGCGAGGAAGTTGTCTCTGCGCACCCTCTCGACGCGCCCCTCGGCCTCCTCGGGGAGTTGGGTAAAGCAACGCGTGCAAACGCCGGCTCCAGGATGGAGATGGACCCGGGAGCAGACCCCGCAGCGCCAGTAAGGGTCATCGGCCTCGGCGAGCCTGATCCTGACCGCGGGCAGGCGTACGATGCCGCCTCCGTGGCCGGCTCGCCCGAGGTCGTCGATGGCCTCCATGAGCCTCGTCTCGGCCGCATCCCCCCAGGCGGCACGCGCGAAGTCTTTGACCCGACGCGTCCCCACGTCGCCGTACACGGTCCACGGGGCCACCTCGTTGTCCTCTCTGTGATACGGATTGGGTTCGTAGCGGTAGGAGTCGGTTATCACCCGCAGGAGAGCGGAAAGGAGCGACACGCGGTCCGCGGATCGCCTGTCTCCCGGCAGGTCGTCCGGGCGCACGGTGACGTAGCCGAGGCCCGATTCTTCGGGCGAGAAGTACGTCCTGCTGAAAACGACGTCCGTCATGGTCCGATGGAATGCGCGCACCAGTTGTCGCCGCGCGGTGTGGCGGGTCGCGTCAGACGTCGGATCCCCGCGCCAGAAGACCTCGCCGTCGCGGATCTCGAAGAGATCGTCCCAGTCGAACCGGCGCGTCCTGTTCTGTTCGTTCAGTCCCGCCGGCCGGTCCACCCCGGCGTCGTCGTAGGGATGCACGCCACGACGCACCATGTCCGCGATGAGCCACGAGACCCCCTTGCCGGGCCCGAAAGCGTCCCAGTCGTCCGGGTGCTCGACCACCGAGGAAAGTTCGATGGAGGGCTCGAGGCAGGCGCGAAGCTCCTCTTGCAACTCCGTGCGACGCGGCATGGCTTCCTGCACCTCGTCGAAATCTTCCCTGGCAGCCGCCGCGGATATGGCTCTCTGGATCTCTGCGAGCTCCGCCTCCACGACCTCCGCATCGCGCTTCGACGCCAGGAACCTCCGCAGGTTCCCGATCAGCAGCTCGCGCCGCAGGTCTTGGTGATGGTTGCTCTCTATGTCCAGGGCGGCCTTGGCCGCGTCTTGACGGCTGTCGGAGAAGGATATGAGCTTCGCGCCCTCCGGGTTGGCGACGCGCTGGGCGTCGAACAGCTCGGTCGCGAGCAGCTGCGTGGTCTTGGCGAAACCGGCCCGAAAGTTCCGCACGGGAGAGAGACGCCCCATTCCGAGGCTGCGTCTATAGTAATCCGTGCCGCACTTGGGGCAGGCGTAGGGCACGTGCGTTTCGGACGAGCGTCGGCCACGATCGTGCTTGTCCAGGGCATTATCCCTCTCATAGACGAAGCCGCGGACCACGTTGCCTGGCGGGGCACCGCCACCCCGACGCCCGTCGGGGACTCTGCTGACTACGCCCGTCTCGCGATCCAAGAATGCCCGTAGCCAGCTACCATGATCCCTGCTGCCGGTCTCTCCACGAATCCGAGTGTCGTGGGAGCCGGTGGGCCAGAACAGCGCGTACTGCTTGAAAGACAGTTCCTCGAAACGCTGGGAAGCTGCGGCGTCCGGCAGACCGTCCAGCTGCGGCTCGTGGGGCAGCAGTTCCGTGTGGAAGCCGGCCCCGCCCGACCCGTGCGAACGCATGCCCCCGAAAAAGAGCTCGCCACAGCACTCGCAGTAGAGGAGCTCGAATTGCCGGAGCGACTGCCGACCTTCCCCGGGCATCTCGTAGTCCTTGCGCCCTTCCCGCTCGACGCTGAGGCGCCCGACCTCCACGCCACGCGTCGAGACCTCCTCGGTGGACCCGGCCCCCGCCTCCTTCGATGCCGGGGCGTACAAGCCCTCTATGCTGCGGAAGAAAGTGTGCATCCGGAACGATCTAGCGTCCGAGGCATCCCCTCTCAGGAAACCTTGCAGCCCGTCGCCGGACCCGCGCACGAAGAGCAGCGCCCTCACCGCTTCGAGCGCCGCGTCGAAGGGGACCTCGGCGGGCGTGCCGCCGAGCCGGCGCAGGTCCTTGAAGAGGAACCATCCGATGCGTCGCACCGTCGTGGCGCGAGTCCGGTCTTCTTCCGCGTCCCAGCACGCCGCCACCAGCCGGGCCGACGCCTCCTCAACGCAGCGCTCGATCAGGTCCCTCGCATCCGGGACGTCGTCGACGCCCAGGTCCCACGCGACGGCCCGCCACAATCGCTCGACCTCGTGGTCTACGGCCGGATCCGGGGCCGAAGCAGTCTCGGCACGAACCATGTCCTCGCCTCTCCCTTGTCCGAGCGCGTGCTCGAGTAGGTCGCGGTAGGGGCGCGAGTCCAGGGAGCTGAGGCCCGCCGACTCGCGGGCCGATCGAACCTCCTCGCCCGGCACGATGGAACCCCGCCACCGGGCCTTGCCCTCCTCTTCGGAGGTCGTGGACGCGGGTAGGCCGAAGCGGCCGAACATGTCCCAGAGGTACTCGGTGCTCGCCTGGGCCTCCTCTTCCGGTTCCGCGGGCAGGGAGGCGCTGGACGCCAAGATGCGAAGTTTGTGCCTGTGTTCCTCCCTCGTCAACCCCAGGCGGTCGAGTAGCAGTCGCAGCAGGTAGGCCACCTCGGTTCCGGCCGAGCCTCGCTGGAGGTGCAACTCGTCGAGGATCAGATAGAAGTACGAGTCCGGCTTCTCCAACCACTCGCGGGTCTTGGAGAAGATCGGCTCGTCGACCTCTCGGGTCAGCATGGCGCTGAGCATGCTCACGTTGGTGATGAGGACGTCGGGCGGGTGAGCCTGCATGTCCCAGCGCGACACCACCTCCCCGCCATCGACCGAGGGGAACATGAACGGGGCTTCGTCTCCGAACGCGGAGGGAGCCCGCCAGAGATCCGCTTCCGTGCCTCCCGCGTGGTAGCGCGCGGAGCGTTGGTCTTCTTCCAATGCGACCATCCGCTCGAAGAGCTCCTTCTGCCTTCGCCGTCGCCGGGCCAGCTCGGAAGCCCGTACCTGCCGCAGTGATACTCCTCCGTCCTCGTCGGCCCCGCCAACCGGGACGACGCGGTCGAGTCCCGGGTCGTTTTTGTCGGCATCCAAGATGTTGCGGAAACCGGGGTGGTCCTCGTGGCCCGTGACGGGCGTTTTGCCCGTGTACCTGCCGAAGAATATGCGGTTGCCGTCGAACTCGCGATCCATGACCTTCCGAGCTTCCCGCGAGTCGAGAGCCCTCCTGAGCCGCACCATTTGGTCTTCGACCAGGGCGTTCATCGGATAGAGGACGAGGGCGCGCACCGCGGCATCCCGCTGCTCTCCCTCCCGATGCGGACGGAAAGGGCTCCGCCTGGGGTTGTCCGTCGTGGGCCGTAGCTGCGGCGGTATGGCCTCGTAGCGGACCTTGGGCCTGCCTCTTTTGTCGGGTTTGGTGTAGGGACGTCCCGTCGAAGGATCGTGCCACCAGCGCCTTCGCAAGAAACCCTCCTCGGGCTCGGGCCAACCTTTCGCCTCTTTGGAGAGGGAAGCGAGTAGGGGCAGCAGGAACGCTTCGGTCTTGCCCGAACCCGTGCCCGAGGTCACTATGCCCGGCGAACCCGTGCGCGTGCCTCGACCGAGCATTTGTACTTGGTGGGCGTAGGGCGCGAACTCGCCCACGCGCTCGGTAGGCACGTCCTCCCCCTCCGTCCTGGACCGCGACGGGAACAGTCCTGCCAGCACCAGTTCGACGAAGGCTCGCCGCTCCTCGGTGTCGAAGTCGGGAAGGATGTCCGTCCCCGGTTCTTCGGCCTCGACCAAGTCGTGCAAGTCGAACGGCGCCGACGCGTACTTGGGCAGGGGCTCGATTAGCGGCTCGGTGCAGAGCGTTCCCGGAGTGGTCAGCAGGCGCCGCCTCTCGTCGGCCACGCTTTCGTCGTGGATTCGGAAAGCCGTGTCGAGGTAGCTCAGGTACAAGTCCCGGATCCTCAGGAAGCTTCCGATGGGGTCCTGCATGTTCTCCTCCCCTAACCTTCTCCGCGGCCGAAGTAGAAGCAGCCTACCTCGGAGATCCATTTTGCCAACCGTCGACGATAGCCGAAGGCCATCGGGTACCTGTACTCCTCCACCGTCGCGCCGTCGCTGCCCAACACCGGCCCGGCCAGGCCGTCTCCCAGCACGGCGCACAGGCGGCCGATGGGCAACGGCAGGTATACGCCCTCTCGCTCCGGACGGGCGATGGGCGACCGGGGCTCGAGAACGAAGGGCGGAGACTCCTCGTCCAAGGAATAGGCGAGCAGCAGCGCCCAATTGCGTGCATAGGTCCAAGCCCATTCCTCGCCGTCCACCAGAACCACGTAGATGGTGGCCCGTTCCCGGTGGGTCCGTTTCTCGACGCGGACGCCCCCGCCGCGCGAGCGGCCTTCGTCCGGCGACACGGCGACGAACCGGCCCGAGTACCAGTTCCAACGGCCCTCCGTCGCGAAACCCGCAGGGGCCGCCCCCTCGCGCAACTCCTCTTGCTGGTACCCCGGGCTCACGTCCAGCGCCCCCTCGGCGGAGCCCCCGAGGGGCCAGCGGAGCCATCGCGGCGGGGCGAGCCCCAGCTCGGCGGAGATCTCCGAGAGAGCGGACGGGGAGTCGCACTCGACGCGCACGACGCGCGGCATCCACCTGCAGGGAGGCAGTGAGGCGTCACTGCCAAGACACCCGCCTCCGACGGATCGCCGCGCCTGCCCCTCCAGCACGGACGGGACCAACCCCAGCAGGGCGGCCCGCACGCGCCCTCCGACTCCGAACGCGACGAAGCCCGGCCGACGAGCCACGACATAGGTCGCCCGTCTGCCCTGGGCGCGTGCGACATCCATGGTTCCGGCCTCGACCCACCCCCGTATCAGGTCGTAGTAGAGGCCGGGATCGTCGCGGAACGGTACCCCGATCATGGCCGCGAAGAGGTCCAGCAGCACGCCGAACCTTACCCCGCTCCTTTTCACGGACAGCGCGGCGAGCGCGTCGGCGAGGTGGCCGACTCGACCATCGGGCTCCACTCCGTGCCAGCGTGGCCGGACCTCGGTGCCGTTCGTGGGGCGGGGGACCACGACTGCTCCGCTCGCGTGATCCCTACCCCGGTCTCCGTACTCGCGCAGGGCACGCTCGATTCGCGGGACCTCCGAGACGGGAACGACCCGGCCGTCCGGCAGGCGAACCGCTTTGCGTCGGCTGTCGTGGATGGCGCCCTGCCAATGGCGCCGCGCTCCGGCATCCGCGCAGCGGCGGTCGGCCCGTCTCGTCGGGAAGTCCGTGTCACCGATGAACAGGAGGAGATAGGGCCGGTTCCTGGGACCGACCACCAACCAGTCGAACCCGACTCTCGGCGTCGGGCTGAACTCGCCGACCCCCGGGCCCAGATAACGCAGATCCGGCTCCAGATCTACGAGGTCCGGCGTCACGCCGACGTTCTCGTCGCCGAGTCCCCGGACGCGATACCTAGGGGATGTCCCGCCCGCCCTCCGTCTCGCCGGTCCCGGGAGCGCAGGATTCGACGAAGTACCGACCGGCGGGCAGGCGTTTGTAGTCGTGGGGAATCTGTCTGCCGACCAGCACGAGCGTGGTCTCGCTACGGCGGGCGTGGCCTTCGGGGTCATGCCACGACACCCGAATGGTCCATCGACCGGGGGCCCGCCGAGCCAACCACTCCGGAAGTCGCCACTCGTCGCCCTCCGCAGAGGATGGGCTCGCCTCGTCTACCAAAGCTTCTTCCTCGTCCAGGACTTCGACCCGCTCGGCTGCGTCGAACCGCACCACCGGCAGGAAGCCGGGGAAGGCGTAGAATCCGGCCCCGGTGCGGACACCGCCCGCGAGGCGCACCGATGGGGGGATCATGGTCTCCTGCAGGTGCTTCGCCTCTTCGAGGCCCGCGGGGCCTCGGCCCGGACGACGACCTTGCAACCCGTCACCTGTTGCCAGCCGGGACCCGCGACGGGCGGGCCGTCCCACCGTAGGCCCGCCCGAACGCTCGGACCTTGTCATCCCTCACCAATGCTACGTCGGCTTCGTTCGCTTCGGAGCCCCTACGAGCCGGTATTCGTTGGTTATCAACTCTCGAAACACCAGCACGCCGCGTCCGGCATGCATGGAAACTTTCGGGACGCGAAGCCTTCCCTCGAGGGCCGCGATTGCCGCGCCGTCCATCCCCGACTCCTCCGCCTCGCCGGGTCGGTCCGCGACGAGGAAGCGGGAGAACCCCCCGATCTCGTCCTCGAGGTCGCGCACGGAGAAACCCGCGGGCGGTCGCACCCGATCCGAGCAAGCAACGTATGGGAAGAGCTCGCCGTCGTCGGTGAAGGCCATGAGCCCGACATTCATGGCTTCTTCGGGAGTGCCCGGACTCTCCTCGCGAGGGGGCAATGCTTCCTGGCGTATGGCCCTCCAGAAGGCGCTCTCGCGCACATCGGCGCCGACTTCCACGAAGTTGTCGACGAACTCCTCGAGATCCCGGCGGAAGGACTCGCCAAACGATGCTTCGTTCTCCTCCAGTGCGGCTACCACGGGCGCTATGGGAGGCTCCTCCCCGACCAGATCCCTCTGTACCAAGAGCAGCCGCAGCGTGTGTCGGTCACGGCGGTGCGGGAAGGCGAGGAACCAGGACGGCCCTATGATCTTGCGGTAGCTGTCGTATGGCGGGAGCACGAGCTCTCTGTAGCCGTCGGAGGACGACGCTCTCCTGGCGATCCATGACGCGAGGTCCTCCCAGAACATCGGCAGGTGCCTCAGATGCTGGTAGCGCCCGAACAGCCGCTCCATCCTTGCATGGAACCCGTCGTCGCCCGGAGGAAAACCGTAGGCCACCAGACAGGTGAACCAGAGGGCGGCGAAGAAACGGGGAGGCCGGTCGTGGAAAGGCGTCCACCCCCGGTAGTCTCCGCAGAACCCCTCGAAACTGATGCCGGGTGGCATCTGCGACAGAACGGTCTCGACGAAGGTTCCTGCTACGTCTTCCGGGGCTGCGGAGCGGTCGCCCACGACCTCCAGGAGCTCTTCGGGGGTAGCCGGGATACGCTCTACGGGTTTGTCGAGGAAGCTTCCATCGCCGCGGAAACAGTAGGCGACGAGCCGCTCGTTCCACCTCTCGTAATCCCACGTGCGCCACTCGGCGTCCACGGTTCCCCTAGCCTGCTGCTGCAAAACGACCTACGAACACCTGCCCGAAACAAGGCAGCGCTTTCCCCCGACAGCATTCTACCCCGTCGCGGACAACTGCGCCTGCCGTTCGTGGCTCCTCGGGGCGACCTTGCGGTCCGTTGCGCCGACGCTTCCGAGCGCGTGTTCCGCGATGCGCATGGTGAGAAGGGGCGGGACGGCATTTCCGATCATCCGCGCCCAGGCAGTGCGCTTGTGCGTCGCCCCGAAGTCGAAGAAGTCGGGGAAGGTCTGTATGCGGGCAGCCTCGTGCGGGGTGATCGTGCGCCGCTGGGAAGGGTGGACGTACCGCCCCTGCCCCATCGAGCCGAACCCGGTCGTGATGGTCGGCGCGGGCTGATCCCAGCGGAGGCGGCCGTACACGGAGTAGTAGGTGTGGCCGGGATTATCGCGATGACAAGGAGGACGCAGGTCGTTGGGCAGATCGTACTCGTCCTCGTCGAAAAGCCACTTCATGCGCCATACATTGTCTCCTTTGGGGATCGAAGGGCTGTCGAACCCACCCTCCGGTGCGACGCGTTCGAGATCGGATATGGCCCATCTCAGGTCGCGCCCGTGACGCTCCGTATCGTCCTGCAATGCCTCGAGTACCTTCGTGGGCACGACCTCGTGGTCTCGACTAGCAAATAGGATGTGCCGCCTGCGGCGCTGGGGCACGCCCACCGGCCACAGGTCGACTACCGCATCGTGTACCCGGTATCCATAACGATCCAATGCTTCTTTGGTGGCTTCGACGACCTTCCCCTGGTCTTTCAGCACGTCCGCCACGTTCTCCACGATCACGAACTTGGCCTCCAAGACGCGCGCCGCCCGGGCCATCCGAGCATAGAGGGCGTTGCGCGGATCGTTGCGCCGCGTGTGGTTGTTCAGGTTCGAGTTGCCTTGGCAGGGGGGACCCCCCAAAAGAAAGTGGACGCCGGAGCCCGTATGGGCCCTGGTCCTCCGCTCCGCTCCGGTAATCCGGTCTTCCAAAGCCCCGTCGAACCACTCGCACACGTCGTCTCGGTGGCAGTCGGCGTTGGCGAAGTTGTCCCCGAAGACGCCGATAGCATCCTCGTCCTCGTCGATCGCCAGCGGGACGCGGACGGCTTTCCCTTTCAGGTGTGCGGCGTGAGCCACCCCGAGAGCCATTCCCCCACAGCCCGAGAAGAGGTCGACCACTTTGACCTCGCCACTGCCTTCCTCGTACTGCGGGCGGACCTTGCTGCGCAGAAACTCCCGGTCGTCCTGCCTCGGCAGGTTCAACCGGATCGCCTCTTCGGCCTCGCCGACGTTCGTCCGCGAGCGGACCCGCGAGCAGCACGGGGACCCTTCGGTCGGCCTTTGTCGCGTCCGGTCTTCCTGGGACCGACCTCGTGGCGCACCACGTCCCATGCGCGGAGCAGGCGAAGCTCCCGCCTCTCCCAACCTTCTCCTTCCTGCGGGACCGGATCCACACGACTCACGCGCCAGTCGCGCTCGTCCGGCAGCCGTTCCCCACGCATCGCCGCCTCGACCACCCGAACCACCTTGTCGAGTTCCTGATAGACCTCATGCTCGAAGACCCTCACCACGCGCCAGCCCGCAGCTTCGAGGCCCAAAGTCAGTCTGCTGTCGCGCTCGACGTTGGCGAGCAGCTTTCCGGACCAGAACTCCTCGCTGGATCTAGGCCGCGAATAGTGGGCCGGACACCCGTGCCAGAAGCATCCGTCCACGAAAACCGCAACCCTCGCTCCCGGGAAAACCACGTCTGGACGCCCCATCGGCGCCTTGTAGTTCAGGCGGTACCGCATACCGGCACGCCACAGAGCGGAACGCAGCAGGCGCTCCGGGGAGGTGTTCTTCCCCTTCACCCGCGCCATGTGCTCCGACCTGGAGAGGCTCACGGACGGCCGTCTTTACCACCGAAGGTTCTCGGCGCGGCCGTACTCCCAAGCAACACGACATCGGAGCCCGAGCGGCGAAACGCGATCTCGTTGTCGGCGCCGAGCATGTTCCGGGGAACGGGCGCGCTTCGCAGGCCACGCGAACCCGGAGCCCCCTTCGTCTCGATCATACGAGCATTTTCCTTTCTCGGTCGCATCGCGGAGCGTGCGCCTCGGGCAGCGCGCCGCGAGGCCGACCAGCACCGCGGTTTAGATACGAGCACGCTTTGCGGCAAGCGTCGTCGGCGCCGGGACGGTGCGGAAACGCAACCGTCCTCGCCACGGTTCGGAGCTCGACGGTCTACTCGACCGCCCCGATCTCGTAGCGCTCGGAACTGCCGGGCTCCGTCACGTCCTCGACGGCCACCGCACCAGAGTAGCCGAACGCCCTCAGCGCGCCGAGGAGTCGGTCGACCGCTTGGTAGGGCGATTCCGCATCCGAGGCGGTCACGAGGGCTCCGAACGGCACGCCGCCCATGGTTACGGCCTCGTACCCCTCCTCCGATTCCTCGGTCTCGGAGACATGATATACGACCACGGCCACCCGTTCGCCCCACTCGGGGCCCGGCGGCGCGGGCGTGAAAGCGGCCACCATGCGCGCGATTATCAGGTCCTCCGTTCCGACTAGCGAGGGATCATGGGGTGACTCGACGTAGCGCGCCCTTATCGAACGTCCGTCTTCGGAGGGGGCGAGCACCTCTGCGCGAGATCCGTCGTACAATAGCAACTCGTCTCCCGGTCCGAACGTCCCGAGCTCCATCGGCCTCCCTCCCGGCCCAGCCGTCGCCTTTGTCGGGCCATATTACTCGCTGACGTCTCCTACCGCACCGGCGGGACCGTCCGGTCGCGCAAACCCCCTTCGAGTGGATCCGGTGGCCTCGAAACCCCTCTCGCGGCCACGACGCGCCGTCGGTCCTCCCCGTCCGCCTCCGGCACCGCGAGCTCCCCGGCCTCGGCGATCAGCCGCAAGAGGGGTATGCCGAGTGCGTCGGAGAGACCCACGGGCTGCGGTCACCCGACGAGCCCCTCGGGCGGGAACAGGTGAAGGTGCAAGGTGTTGGGGTTCATCCCCGGCTCCGTCCCGGGCTTGGGAAGCCACGCCCAAAGGTGAGGCGGCGGCCCGCCCGGGGCGTGCCTGGCGCGCAGGAGCTCCTCCCAAGTCGGGTAGCGGGAGGGGTGGGAGACCGAGAAATGCACGGCCCCTTCGCGATCGTTCGTCGGCTCGAAGAGAATCCCGAGCTCGCCCATCCGGAAGCCGCGGGCGTTGGGATTGTTGCGCCTGAACTCCTCCGCCAGGGCGACTTCCGCTATTTGGTGCTCCCCCGCCGTCTTGGGTGGGCCCAGGGCGGCCAGGATGCGCCCGAGGGCGCGCATCTCTTCCGAGACGGAGTCCGGGCCTTCCCTCGCGCCCCTGCTCGCCAGCTCGTAGCGCAGCGCGCCCGTCGCGGCCTCCGCGAGCGACGCGGCCCCCCGGCAGTCCTCGCGCCTCCAGGCGTCGGCCTCCTCCCTCAGAACCTCCTCGCGTATGCGGCCCGCGGCCACCCGGCCGACGAGCCCTACCAGTCCGTCGTAGGCTTGCTCGAACCCGTCGGGAATCGCCATGCAAAGATCGGCCTCCTTCCGCGCACCGGTGCGTCCTCACGATTGCTTGCCGCCCCATGTTAGCGCGGGGACGCGGGGACTTCGCCTGCGCGTCCTTCAGACGGTGGCGCCGTGCTCCCCCGACGATGCGCCGACGGCGAGGAGGCGTCCGAAGGCCGCCCTCCTTACGCGTGGATCCGGCGGCAATGAGAGCAACCAGCCGTCGAGGTCTTCGACGGGTGCGGTGCCCGAATGCTCCGGCAGAACCGCCACGGCCGGTAGACCGCGGGCGGGCTCGGCCAAGGCGCACGCGGTCTCCTCGGCCAGTTCCTTTCCCACCCCGCGGTCCGGGACGTAGGGTGCGACCCTCCCCTGGAGGTCTGCGCCGCGAAGCTCGGGGAGGGGCTCGTCGGCCGCGCCCGGGGCGTGGAAGCGGCGCAAGCCCTGGATCGCGCCGACGGCGAGCCCGTAGCGGGCCGCGACGATCGCGCCGATCGGGCCCTCGCAGAAGGCGAGGAGGTCGTCGGGGCGGTAGCGCGGGAAGACGTAGAGGTGGTTGGCCGAACCCCTGAGCGAGACGTACTTGCCGGTCCTCTCCTCCTGCGTCGCGGTGAGCGCGCGGCCCTCGATCGTGGTTATGCGCCCCTCGCGGTCGTGGTACGGGATCAGCGCGTAGTCGCCGACGAGGGTGAAGGAGATCCGTCCCCGCCCCCCGCCCGCGAAGAAGCCCGGCACGCCGAGGAGCCTCTTCCTGCCGAGGGCCCGCTCGAGGGCGCGCGTCGCGGCCCGCGCGGCTTTCGGCGTCGCCTCGCCGAAGCGGCCCTCGGCCACCAGCTCCTCGCCCACGCCGCGGGAGCGCCAGAAGGCTAGGGAGCGATCCGTAGGCGGGCACAGCGAGAGGAGCCGTCGGTACGCGGCGTTCTTGACCTCCGGGTCCGCCTCGGCCCGTTGCGGCTCCGGGCCCGGGGATCCGGCCGCCCGGGCTCGCGCGGATGGGCGCGGTCCCGCGGCGCGCATCCCCCCCACGACGCCGGCGACCTCGTGGGCCTTCTTCACGACCTCCGGGAACTGCAGGCGCTCGTCGAGGCCCTCGAAGAAGGCGACGAGCCCCAGGGCGTCGGTGCATCGCGGGGCGGCGCAGGCCTCGTTCCAGCATCCGGCGATCCCGCGCTCGTGGTTGGCCTCGAACTTCTCCTTGCCGCATCGGCTGCACCGGTACGTCGTCCTCTTGCCGGACGTCTTGCCGGGCCCGAGGTAGCGCGAGCAGACCGCGAGGACCTCGCCCTTCACCTCGCCCTTTTCCGGGGCGGGGCTCGTCCTCGCGGGGCGGGCTCGGCGGGGGCTCGGCCCCCGCCTGGTGCCGCTCTTCCTCCGCTGCCTTCTTGCGCTCTTGCTTTCTGGCACGCCGTCCTCCGTTCTCCTCCTGGAGCTCCGCCTGCGCCGTCTCGAGGACGCGCCCTCAGACGTCTCCCGGGTCGTAGGGCTCCATGTCCTCGACCCTTACGCCCCCGGGTTGGGGCCTCCGAACCGTTCCTCGTCCTCCGCCTGTTGGACGAGCTCCTCCCGCGTGCCCGGCAACGGCCGAAGCATGAAGTCGTCGAACTCGGGGATCAGAAGGGGCAGCTCGTAGTAGCGCGCGTTGTGGAAATAGGCGACCTTGGGCCAGTCTCCTAGGTCCTCGCCCTCCGAGACGAGGCGGAAGACGGCCTTCGGGAACGTCCCCGAGAGGCCGGCTAGGATGCCGAGCATCTGGTCCCGGTCGTCGTTGCCGTTTTCGCCCTCGTCGGCCTGAAGGACGCCGCAAGCGAGGATGACGGCGTACCCCACGGAAGAGGTGAGCGGGTCGATGCCGTTCCAGGTGCGCTCGATGCTCCGGGGATCCTCGCCGCCCGGCTCGACCCGAGCCCAGTAGGACACGTCGTAGGTCATGCGTGCGCTCCGATCTGCTTGTCTTCCAGGAAGATCTTTTCGTCGGGGGTCAGGTCGAACAGCTCGTCCATGCGCTCCACGAGGTCGTGCCTGGTCGAGTAGAGGAACGCGTCCGCGGTCTGGAAGCTGCCGATCCTGTAGTCGGAGGCGTAGCTTGCGGCGTGCTCGGCGTCGAGGTTGGCCTCGATGGCGCGGTTGATGTGGCAGATCGCGCGGACAAGCGCGACCCCCTTCCTGACCGCTACCCAGTCCATGCTCCTCCCTTCGTGGCGTACGGCCCGCCGCTTCGTCGTGCCGGCGAGCACCGCTCCCTTTTCGACGGAACGTGTTCGCCGCCCGGCGTCGCCCCGAGGCAGCGGGGCTCACGCGGCCGCGGGGCCCGATGCCCCCGCGGCCCCGAGGACCTGGAGGACCCACGCCGGCGCACCAGCAGCGTCGTGGCGGGCGACGATCCGGCCCGTGCGGGCGCACAGCGCCTCGTAGGAGAAAGACGCTTCGGGCGCGCGGAGGGTCGTCCCCTCGCGCGCCGCGTGCTCGGCGGCGAGGAGCGCCGGCAACGCCTCGGCCTGGGAGAGGAGGTCCGTCTCGTCCACGAGCTCGCGCCGGCGGCCCCTTCGGTTTTCGGCCCCTAGCCTGCAGATAACGAACCGCTTGGTGGTCCCGAAGGTCCCTTCCATCGCTCCCCGCCTTTCTCGACTCGGGGCCTCTCGGGGCGGCGGGGCTCCCCGCCGCCCCGAAGCCCGCGGCCCTACGCCGTGATCTCCTCGATCTCCTCTTCGGCCGTCTCGTCGGCTAAAGAGGAGATGGCGTCGCCGAAGAAGACGGCCTCCCCCGGCCACAGGTCCTCCTCGTCGATGTCGTACGCCCCGGCGAGGCCGAACTCGGCCCTCGGGTCGTCCGCGAAGCCCTCGGACGCCGCCTCCGCATAGATCTCCGCGGCGAACTGCTCGGCCAGGAGGAGCTCCTGCGTCGTCGGGCCCTCGATGCCGCCCTCCTCTTCGGCGGCCCGCTCCTCCGGGCCCGCGCCGCCGACCCCGTCCCTCGGGGCTTCCTTCGTCTCGAGCTCGCCGATCACGTTCCTTCTCCTCTCGTTGCGGTTTTCGTCTTCTCGGGCGGCCGGGCCTCCGGGCGCCCACTCCGGCACGGACGCCCACGATGCGGGCGGCTCTCCCCCCTCGGGCGGCGAGGTCCCCACCTGTCTCGGGAAGCCGTCGAAGTAGTAGTCCAGCAGCGCCGACTCGTGGTCGCGGCTGAATAGGCTGATGACGCCGCCGCGGCGCCGGGACGGGCCAGCGGTCGCGAGAGCGGCCGGGGTTCGGGCTACCTCCCACAGGGCGACCTCCTCCTCCCCCCTCCCCTTCTCCCGAGCGCCCCGTCCCCACCCGTTCCGGCGCCCCGCCGGGCAGCGCAACAGGCAGCGAAGCTCGACGCGGCCGCCGTAGAGGTCTCTCCTTTGGGCCACGACCAACCCCAGGTAGCGGGCCGCGTCTCGCGAGGGGGCCCCCGCGTCCTCCTCCTCGTCCTCGGCGACGGGGGGTGCTACGAAGCCGGCACCCATCAGCCCGAGGGCAACGCGGCGGCCGAAGAGGCCTGCGAGCCTCCCCTCGAGCCGGCGCCACACCCTCCTGGCCCGGCGCTCGGCGGGGTCCAGGCTGAGCCAGTTGCCCAGGTCGATCAGCACGGCGGCCAACCACAGGCGCACCCTCTCGCCGAAGCCGGCCGGCGGATGGCCGCCCCTCACGCGGCCTCCGCCGCCGTGGGCGCGGCCCGGCAAACCCTCGGGCAGGAGGGCGTGCAGCAGCCGACCGCTTCGGCCGCCGCCTCGAGTTCCTCGCGCGAAAGGTCCGGATTCAGGCCGTAGCGGAAGGCGGCCTCCTCGAAGTCGAACCAGGCCTGCAACGCCTCGCCGTCGAGCTGCGTGCGCTCCAGCATCGCGTCGTGGGCGTCGAGGAGGCAGCCCGCCGCTTCCTCGCGGTCGTCGGCTGCTAGGGCGGGGTCCCCGTGGGGGGCGTGTCCGGTCTCCAAGATGCGCTCCTTTCTCGTCTCGCTTCCTTCTTCCTACAACCCCCAGCAAACCCGCCCCGCGCCCGCCGGGGTCAAGGGCCTTACGCCCTTGACCCCGGCGGGTCGGGCGGGTACCGGATGCCTAGCCCTCGACGACCTCGACCCCGCCCACCTTCGGGTACATGAACTCGAACGGCAGGCCCGAGAGGAACAGGGGCAGGTCCGGCTCGACGGTGAGGACGCCCTCCTCGGGGCCCGCGACCACCGTGCCGCGGGCGTCGATCAGGCCCATCGTCCTCGCGTAGTGCGAGTCGAGGAGCCGGACCCTGAGCCCGACCGCGGGCGTCGCCGCCGGCCCCGTCACGCGGCCTCCTCCCAGAGGGCGGCGCAGTACAGCTCGGCGTCGAGGAAGCCCGAAACTTCCCCCGTGTCGTGGCCCAAAGGACCGCCGACGACGAGCCCGAAGCCACTCGCGCCCGAGGACGCGTCCTCCGCCTCCAGGGAGTCCAGAAGCTCCTCGACCTCCTCGGGAGCCAGGTTCTCGAAGCGCTCCCACAGCGCCACCCCTTCGGCGAACGTCTCCGCGCACTTCGTCCCTTGCGTGGTCTCCGTCATCCTTCGCCACCTCCTCGTCGGGTGCTCCTCCATCACACCCCCGACCGAACCCGCCGGGTGCCTCCGGAAGTCAAGCGGGGAACCCGCTTGACGGTAGGGGGTCCGGCGGGTATGGGGCCGCGCCGATAGCTCGCGGCCTACGACACCGACCCTTCGTCCTCCTCGAGCAGGAGGGCGGATCGGTGCAGGGCACGCAGCCCGATCACGACGAGGCAGAGCCAGTAGAGGGGCGTCAGCGCCCCCAGGACCGGGACCCAGGCCAGGACCGCCGTGGCGTTCGCGTAGCAGGCCACCCGGAGGGTGGCGCCGATGCCGAGCCCGCGCGCCAGGAACGGTCGCGCCAGAAGGTGCACGGCAAAGGCCGAGAAGAGGAGGCCCAGGAGCGAGAGCGGTGCTGCGAGCACGAGGCCCGCGAGGTCCGGGCCCGCGGGCACGCTCCCCGGACCGGGCAGCACCGCGGCGAGGGCCCGCCCCGCCGTGCGCTCGAGCGCGTAGGAGACCACGGAGCACGCGAGTGCGAAGAGGAGGGCGTACCTCGCCGGGCCGTGCGGCTCGATGCCCGAGAAGAACCTTCCCGGCGAGACGAGGACCGAGGCGGCCACGCCCGCGAAGCTCCTTACGGGGCAGTAGGGGTCGAACTCCTCCCCCGCGCCTCCTTCGCCGTCGGGCGCGCCGTAAAGCGGCGCGAATCCGTGGTAGCGTGCGTTCGGGTCCGAAACCCCGTGGCGGCGCGTCCTCGCGCCGTCGGTTCGATCCTTCAAGCGGCATCCTTTCCTCTCGAGCTTGGGACGCACAGAAAAAGGTGGCACGGCGGCGTACGCCGCCGTGCCACCTTCCTGCGCCGTTGCTTCGCGGCCTTGTCTTGCGCTCCCTACAGCGCCGTGAGCCGGGGCTGGCGATGGCGGAAGGGAATGTCGTCGAAATCCTCCTCGTTGAGGTCGACGTCGTCGCCGCCGCGGCCGTGGCGGGCACCGGCCTTGGTCCCGGAGCCCGCGCCGGAGCCCCCGGAGGAGCCGTTCCCGTCGCCGCGTCCGCCGAGGAACTGGACGTTCTCGGCGACCACGTCGACCTTGGAGCGCTTCTGGCCGGAGTCGCGGTCCTCCCAGGAGCGGTACTGGAGGCGCCCCTCGATGAGTACGGGATCGCCCTTGGTCTTGTAGTTGGCGACGGCCTCGCCCTGCTCGCGCCAGACGGTGACGTCGAAGAAGTCGACGGCGTCGTCGTCCTTGGAGCGGCGGCGGTTGACCGCCAGGCCGAAGTTGCAGACGGGCACGCCGTCGTTCGTGAACCGAAGCTCCGGATCCCTCGTGAGGTTTCCGGCCAAAATCACCCTGTTCATGCTGGCAGCCATATCGCCGCCTCCCTTCTTCGTCGTGGGGCCCGTCCTCGTTGGCCCCTTCACTCCGTGATGAGGGGCCTTAGAGGCGGGTCGTTCCTCCCGCCCCCCCCTCCGCGTCGGCCTCGCCCTTCTCCTCCTGCTCGGCCCTTACCTCCGCCGCGTCATCCCTGCGGCGCGCCTTCTTCGAGAAAGCCTCGAGCTCCCCCGTCCCCTCGGTGCGGAATCGCCCATTCCTCGAGCCGCCCATCCCGCGCTTGACCTAGAGGTCGGCACCCTCTCTCCTCCTTTCCTCGCGGCCCTTTCGGGCGCGGTTCGCGGTCCCCTCAGGCGAGCACCACGCGCGCGACCGCGCGTTCGGCGGAGCCGCAGACGATCGCCCCGCCCACCGCCGGGCGGGCCGAGAACAAAAGTGCCCCTTCCGCTTCGTCGAGGAGCACGCCACACGACGCGAGGCCCATCGTCGCCACCTCCACGAAGTAGAAGCCCGGCTCCTCCGGGAGCGGGACCGCGTAGGACGCCTCAACCCTCCTCTCGGGCGGGAGGGGCTTGAGGAGCTCGACGATCGTCTCGAGCGCCCCTGCGGCGACGCTCGAGGCGGCCCGGATGAGCTCCGGGTCCGGGTCCCCGCCGTCGGCGACGCGGACGTCCATGATCTCCATCCGCCCGACGACCCCCTTGACCTCGCGGACGGACTCGTCCGTCGCCTCCTCGTGCCCGGCGACCACCGCCACCGCCACCTTCTCCTCCTCCTGCTGCCGACACGTCGTCGTCACCGCCGACCTCCTTCCTCTCCTCGTTCCTGATGCCGTCCCCTACAACGCCCGTCCGCCCACGAGTCGTGGGCGGTTGCCCGCGGGCCGGTCAAGGGCCCGGAGGGACCCTTGACGGGACCGAGGATCGGGCGTTATCCGCGTTCTTCTTCGCGCACGACGTAAGGGGAGCGGGGCCACGCGCAGCGCGTGGCCCCGCTCCCCGAGGTCCTACGCCGCCGTCCGTGCTACGCGGTGGCGAAGGCTGGGATGGCCGCCTCCGCGCTGTTGACGATGCGCGAGAGGTCGCGCCGGTGCGCCCTCCCGTCGAGGGGCGAGGTCGCCTTGAGGTAGACCTTGCCCGACCGGCGGTGGCGAGCCTTCTTGACCTTCCCGGCCTCGGCGAGCTCGCTGGCGGCCGCCTTGAGAACCAGGAGCGGCATCGGGTGCTCGGGGCTCTCCGAGCGCGCCAGGTCCACGAAAGCCTCCTCGGGGGCGGCCCCGTCGCGCCGGAGCAGGTGGAGGAGCTTGTGGGCGAGGCTCGGCAGCGAGTTCACGTACGCCGCGCGCGCCGTGTTGAACGCCGCCCGCCCCGACTTCGACTGCGCCTCCAGCCGTGCCCTCAGCTCGGGGTATCGGGTCCAGTGGGCGGTCTTCTCGCTTCTCGCGGAGCGTTCGCGGTCGAGCTCTTGGGCCCCCTTGACGACGAGCGGCTCGCCCCTGCCACGCCGGGCTATGGCGTCGCGGCGCATCCTGGCGACGTTGCGCTCCCGGCGCTCGCGCTCGGCCTTGGTCTCGATGCCGAGGTCCTCGGCGCTGGCCCGGAACGGCAGGTCCTCGATGCGTACGCGCCCGGCCCTGGCCTCCTCGGCCCAGTGGAAGAAGGACTGCCCGACGCCGAACTCCTCGACGGTCGGCTTCATCTCGCGCCGCCGCTCCTTCTCGAGCGCCGTCTCCAGCGCGAGGACGTAAGAGAGCTCGTCCCTGGCCTTCTGCCTGTCGGTCCCGGCGAGGACGACGAGGTTCTTGCCCGACGACGCGTGGCGGATCTTGCGCACGCGGCCGTCGGCGGCGAGGAGTTTCAGGGCGGCCCTGCGGGGGTCGGCACCGAACCGCAGAAACGAGACGGCGAACCGCTTCTCCTCGATAACCCCGCCCCTCTCGGCGAGCTTCTCGACCATCTTCTCGGCGATCGCGCGCGCGACCTCGTCCTTGATTCGCTCGGCCCTTCCGCTAGACTGCTGCATGGGTGCAACTCCTTTCTTAGAGCTTGTTGTTGCGCCTCTTCGAGGGCCGGTGGCTGCTACCACCGGCCCTCTCTTCGTGCCCGGCCCCCCCTGACCCCCTCCTGGCGGGGCCTGGCCGACTCCTCCGTCGCGCGACCGACCGCTTTCGATCGCACCCTCTCCGAGAGACCGCGAGGAGAGCGAGGTCAAGGGCTTGCCCCTTGACGGAGCCGACGAGTGGGCTAGGACCCGGGATCGGGGTCTTTCTCCTCGAGGGCCTCGCGGTACTCGAGCGTCGAGATGAAGCCGTGCTCGTGCCACTCCTCGATCTCCTCGGGGGAGCACTTCCGGAGAAAGGCACCGAGGGGCGAGGACGCCCTGGGGTCGCGGAGGGTCGCGTCGGCCGACGCGCCGTTGTCGTGCGGGGTCACGGTGTGCACCTCCTGGGTCGTCGTTCGTGACGAACCGTCAGGAAGACCGCGAGGAGGGCGGGGTCAAGGGGCTGGCGCCCTTGACCCCGCCGACGAGTGGGCTAGAAACGATTGCTTCGCCCGGGAAGGCCCAAGGTAGGTCCCCCTCTGGGGCTTTTCGTGCCGGCGCGGCCTCGGTGGAACCCGTGCCCGCCGGGCTCTCAGACGAACGCGGCGAACGCGGCGAAGGCCGACGCTGCGAGGGCCGAGAAAGCCACGCCGGTCCACGAGCCTCGCCGCCGTTTCTGCAGGGCCCCGACGAGGAGGAAGGCGACGGCGGCACCTAAGGCGGCGACGTCCGACGGGAGATCCCCCGAGAACAGGTGGAGCGCCAACGCTAGGATCGCGAGGACGACACCGACGATCGCGGCGGCGAAGTCGCCGTTTGGCGCGCCGGTCACCCCTCGTAGGCGTCCGCCGTTCCGGTCGAGGGTTTCGGTCGGTGTCGGTGCCATGTGGTGGTGGGCCGTCCTTTCTTGCCGTAGGACCTCGTCATGATGCCCGGCGCGGCGAGCGCGTTCCGTGCCCCGGAAGCGGGTTGCGCGGCGGGTGGCTGAGGCTCAGCGCCGTAGCGCCTTGCGCCAGAGCTCGGCCTTCTCCTGTAGGCGCCGACCCGAGAGCGTCTGGTCGACCGCGTACAGGAGGTTCTCGCCCGCCGCCTCCCTGGCCTCGGTGTGCGAGAAGCCGTGTTCTTCGGCGAGGTCGAGGGCATAGCCCGCGGTGAAGGCCTCGGCGTCCTCGACGGCGTCGACGTAACGCATCGCGTCCATGACGTCGCGGGCCTTGGCGGTCTCGACCGTACGCTCCTCGAACGCGTTAAAGGGGTACTCCTGCGTCGATCTCTCCAGGCGGTCGCGCTCTATGGCGAAGGAGACCCGCTCGCGGAAGAACCCCAAGGGATCGTCGATCTTCTTGCCTGCCAAAGCTCCTCCTTCGTTCTCGATTTCCACGCTACCACCCTTCCGGGCCGCGAGGAGGGCTCCGTCAAGGGCGAGCCCTTGACGGGCGCCCTGCGAGTGGTCTACCGCGACGTCTCCCCGGCGCGGCTCGCGCTTCCGCCCGTTCGCCGCCGAGACGTTGGGCCGCCGGTCGGTCCGGCGCCGCGCGAGGCACGAGCGCAAGTCGGGCCGGGCGCTAGGCCCCGCGCCGATGATGAGGGCTCTGCTGGCCGGCGGCGACCACAAAAAAGGCCGGATCCCCTTTGCGGGGACCCGGCCGGTGTCGCCTTACGCTTCCCGGTTGAACCTCGCCTTCTCCTCGGCGAGGACCCGCTGGGCGTGCTCGTGGATCCGGCGCTCCAGCCCCTTCTCCGGCTTGGCGAAGTAGCGGCGCCGGGCGCGCTTGGCGTTGCGGAACCCCTGGCCGCTCTTGAGCTGGATCTCGACGAGGCGCCGCTTGTCGGCGGCCATCGGGCGGGCGTTGCGGACGAGGACCTGGCGGGGCTCCGTCGCCGATCGGGTGGCGAGCTGGGCGTCCTCGTAGGTGGCGTCGAATCGGGCGGATTCGTAGTTGAGGCCGAAGTGCGCCTCCTGGGACATCGACCCGGCGAGGAACTCGTCGTGCTCGGCCGTGACCGCGTCGTCGGTGAGCGGGTGGGGCTGGGCGCGGTACGTCCCGTTCTTGGCGTGGATGGCGCGGCGAACCTCGGGCACGGCGCGGACGAGGGAGTCCGCTTCGACGTCGCGGAAACGGCGGGCGGCCTTGACGAGGTCCTCCTTGGTGGCGTCGGTCTTGGCGACGAAGACGAGGCCGTCTTGGCGGCTCTGGACCTTGCGGATCATCTTCATGATCGAGAGCCGCTCCAGCGCCGTCTCGTAGACGCGGACGGGGATCTTCGAGAACGCGCCCCGGAGCTCGCGCTCCTCCGATGCGGCGAGCTTGTTCAGGCGCTCCATGATCTTCTCGGCGAGGACCTCCTGGACCGCAACCTTCGTCTGCGCCTCGGTCGTCATCTGCATCGTGCGGCTCCTTTCGCTCGGGTCGGAGGAGCTACTTACTCCTCTCTTACATGCTTCCCCATGTCACGCCGTAAGTCGCCCGGAGAGAGTGCCGGAGGCCGGCCCCCGCGCCGGCCGGAGGTGCTCTTGTAGGGGTACCTGTCAAGAGGTAAGCGGAGCAAAATATCCATAGTCGGCCGAAGGCCGATCCATCCGGAGAAAAGTTTTTGTAGGCCGGCTTTTTGGCCGTCAAGCAAAAACTTTTCGGAAGCTCCTGGCGTCCTCTTTACAGGCGACGTCGGCGTGGTATGCCAGGGCAGCCCCTACCAAACGGGGCCTTCAGGCCCTGGGGGCTGCCCTGGTTTGGGAAGCATTGAGAGAGAGAGAGAGAGAGAGAGAGAGAGAGAGAGAGAGAGAGAGAGAGAGAGAGAGAGAGAGAGAGAGAGAGAGAGAGAGAGAGAGAGAGAGAGAGAGAGGCTTTTGGGACGTAGCACCCCCGCCTGGGCGGGGGACGGCGCAGCCGGTCCTGGGCGTACATGGTCGGCAGGGCCTAATCTGGGGCGAAGCCCCGGCCCTGACGAACATAGACCAGGATGCGTCCTAGCGTCCCAAAATCAATTTTGAGGACGCGAAGCGTCCGACCCCTAATCCGAGGAGGGGTGTGGGGAGGGGTTGCCCCCTCCCCGCCGGGAGGGCGGTCGGGAGGGCGCCACCCTCCCGTGCGGGGCCGCAGGTCCCACGGTCGGCGGCGAACCCGAGCGCGCTGCGTGGTCGCCGACCGCCCCGCACAGCGACGAGGCCCGTTCCCGGAGCTGCAGCTGAGGCTCCGGGTCGGGGCGAGACTCCCAAGCCCGGGCCTTAGCCAAGGCTCCGGGTCCGGAGGCTCGATCTCGGCCCCGCAGAGACCTAATGAGCGGTCCGCCGGGAGGTCCTCCCTGGCGGGATACCCCTAGAGGCGGCGGCTCGCCTGGTGAGGCCTCCGCAGCAACCCCCCCCCGAGGAGGTGCCCGACCCGATCCTTCTTCTTGAGCTCGACGTAGTGGGCCCGCGTCCCGCCCGTTTGGGGGATTCGCGGGTCTTCCGCGAGGGAGCTTGCTTCGGTCTCGATGAGGGAGATCGTGGTCTCGCACTCCTCCCGCGTGAGCGGCCGGTACCACTCGTAGTCGATCTGGCCCTCGTAGCCGTCGACGTGCACCCGGGACTCGGCCGTGCTGCAGCTGGCGTCGCCTCCGCAACCCACGGTCTCGCAGTCCGTGACGAAGGGCACGGCGCCGGCGTGCGTCGACACCGTGGTGAAGGCCTCGCCGCACTCGGGGCAGGCGTACGTATCGACGAGGTTCTTCCGGTTGTCGATCCGGTTGTCGACCGCCTTGCGTTCGGTTGCCCGGTCGACGAGGCTCATAGCCGTCGGAGTGATGTTCTCGAGCTCGTAGGAGGCCTCTCCTCCTGGCGTATCCATAGGTCTCCTCGCTCTTCTTGCGAACTTGCTGGGGCCCGCCGCGTCCCCCGGGCGTGCCCTTCGGCCTACTGGAGCTCCTCGAGCGGTACCCCCGGGTTCTCGTCGATGAGGGCCCCGAGGCGCTCTATGTCCTCCCACGCCCTGAGCCGGTCGGCCTCCCACTCGGCCACCTCCTCCGAAGGAGCGTCCTCCGGAGGACGCTCCTTCGGCCTCTTCGGCATGGTCCCCATGAGCCGGTCGAATTCGGCTCTGGCCACCCCCTCGTCGCGGATCGACTCCTCGGAGACGACGCGCGCCGCGAGCCCGCCGAGTTCGTCCGCGCCTCCCCTGGACTCGCGCTCGAAGAGCTCCACCCAACAGACGTGGTAGAGGATTCCCCCCTCCCTGCTCCACGACTCCGTGAAGACCGCGCCGGCCCCCTTGTAGACGTCCATCTCCTTCACCGATCCGGGCACCGCCCGGCGCACCGCGTCGGATGCTTCCCATATGCCCATGAGCACCATTGTACGATGCGTCCTCCGATCGAGGACGCAACCGGCCGGGGCGCACGGCCTACGGGCCGTGCGCCCCTCGCGCCCTCCTAGTAGATCTCGAGGAAGAGCCGCCTGAGGTGCGCCCTCGCGCCCTCGAGCGTCTGCCCCTCCTTCTCCCTGGGATCCTGATCCGGGCGCACCGCGTCGTAGGCCAGCGCGACCCGCCACGAGATCCTTATCGCGTAGTGCACCGGGACCGACTTGCCGCCCCGCTCCTGAACCCGCTTGCCGATGCAGAACACGTAGGCCTTCGTCGCCGTCGCCCACAGCACCTGCATCGTCGGGTCCTCCGTGCGGTAGAACCGCTCTACCTGCACTCGCGCCCTCGCGTCGTTCTCCAGCATCCCGCTCCTCCCTTCTCTCGATTACGCCTCCCCGTGGGACCGGCTAAGGAGCGAAAGTCAAGGGATAAGGGCGCAAAAGTTTTTCCCGTCACGGACGTGCTCGCGCCCGCGCACGAATCTATTCTCCTGCCACCCGGCGGGGAAAAAGTTTTCGACCCCCTTTACTTTCGGGACGTGCCGGTACGATGGGGGAGCAGAGAGAGAAGATCTGACTCGACGGCGGCGGCCGGCTATTTGCGAGCAAAAAGCGTCGCCTAGGCTCTGGAGGGCATCCGTGCCCGTAAGAGCCTGAGCTTCAGCTCACCCTTCGCGTCGCCGGGCCGGACACATCTGCCGGCGCCGTCCCGCGGGGCCGCGCCTCGAGCGGGCCGCCGCGGAATCTAAGGGGTGGTACGCGCCCCGCCCCTACCCGGACAACGCCGACGGGATCTGGCCGGCCCTCTCCTCCTCCTGCTCGGCTACCCTACGGCGCGCATCGCGGATGCTCTTCCACCGCGACGGGTAGGTCCTCACGGCCGAGGAGGAGTACGCCCCCGCGGGGAGAAGCTTCTGGGGCGACTCCCCGTAGACGAGGACCATCCTCGGCTCGAGCCTCACGAGCATCTCCTCGTATCCCGAGACGAAGAGCTCGCGCTCCTTACGCGAGGCTCCTCGCTCCAGGCCGACGGTGGAGATCGCCACCGTGGACCCCTCCTCGATACCGAGAAAGCAGAACGGGTAGGACGCCTCGTCCGACCACCCCACGGTCGGCACCACGTGTACGCCCTCGGACTGCCAGAAGGCCCCGCACCAGCGGCTGCGGTAGACGTTGAAGATCTGCAGCGCCAACGGGTGCTCGGGGTAGAGCGAGAAGTCCGGGCTCAGGGCGGCCCCCACACCCTTGAGGTAGGGGAGCGCCCTGGCCGGCCACTTCCAGACCGCCTCGAAGCGGTAGTCCTCCAGGAAGAAGTGCACGGCCCCACCGGGGACCTCCTCCTCCGTCCTGATGCGGGCGCGGTGCGGGATCAGGTACCGCGGCGCACCCCGGCCCTCCTCCTTGCGGATCAGCGGTATCCCGAGCGCGTCCTCGCTCCCGAAGATCTTGCTCGCGTTCAAGAAGTCCTCGTTGCCGGGCATGGGCTACGACCTCCCCCCCTGCCGGGTACCGCCCGCCCCGCCCTCCGGCTCCTCTTCCTCGTCCGGCCTCCTGCGCCTCCTCCGCCGGCGACCGTCCCCGGAGCCTTCGCCCGACGCACCCAACGCCCCGAGCACGATGCTGCCGACCACCACCAAGGCGTCCCTCCCAACAAGCGTCGTCTCCTGGCCTTCGCGGCCGCTTCCTCCGCCGCCTCCGCTCCCGCCCTTACCCCTGCCGCCCATCGCAGCTCCCTCCCGACGTCTCACCGACACCCTCTTTTGGTCTTCTAAATAGCTGCACGGGTGCGCGCCAGTTTGGCGCGCACCCGTGCAGCCGCTGACTCGGTACTTCGACGCCGCAAAAACCTTCCGGGCCCGCCTCCCGAACACGACGCGCCTCCGCCCCCGACCCCCGGACGAGCGGCACCCTAAAACGCAAAACCCTCGACCCTCGACCCTCGACGCTCCGCCTCCCGAAGCACCTCGCTTCGCCGCGCCGATCGCAGCTCGTCCCGCTCAGACGCACCCCGTCCGCCCCACCTCCGACCCCCTCCAAGACGTCCTCTCCTACCGTACTTCCCCGACTCCCCACACAGTTCCCTGCTCCGCCCCGACCTCGTCCCGTACCCGAATCAGCGCACCACAGTCCTTACGAAACCCGGCCCAGCCCCTCGTCCGATCCCGACGGCCAACCCTGGTCGCATCCGGTTTCACCCTTTCCACCTCAACCCTGAAAAGTCCGAAAACGTTGAAACTCACCGAAACCAACCCTACCGATCCGCCATCATTAGACGCGCCACAACCTCCCGCAGCACCCCTGGCACCAAGACGCCGCACCGCTTTCGAACCCGAGACGCCCCGCCTCTCGCGCACCCCGCTCCGCCGATCCCAGCACCCCTCTTTCCCCAACACTCCTCCCTCTCCCCGTTCCGGCGAACCTTTTCCGCGTCCTCCCGAAAGCGTCCGCCGACGGGGCGTTTCGGGCTTGTCTATGCGGTTTACGCCGTCCTCCGAGCAGCCGAGAAGCCACAACGGGGGCCACAATATCCGGCGTGGCCCCGTTGTGGCTTCTCCATGGTTCCATTGTGGACCGCATCCGCGCGGTGTCGGGGGGTCAGGAGACACGGCGCGATGGGAGGCGCTCGGCGACCGCGTTGCGGATCTTCTTGGCGACCCACAGGGGGGAGCCGGCGCCGACGGGCATCCTCTTGTCCCACCGCTCTTCCATCTGGCTCTGGCGCAAGGTCTTGGTGGGGTGGGTCTTTTCGGCCTGTATGGCGGCGTTCTTGTCGCGCTCGGCGTCGCAGGCCCACAGCAAAACCGTCCGGCGCCCGTCCGTACGGCGCTGCACGGAGTTCTCGTACCGGTGGTAGTTGAAGACCTTGTCGTGGATCTCCTCCGGCTTCTTCCTGGCGTCGGCGGTCTGGCGCTCGATGAAGACCACGGTGTCGTCGAAGAGGACGACCTGGGCGTCGGGCTTGAGGACGTGGCCGCCGGCGTAGCCGATGCGCCCCCTGCCGTACTGGCCGGGGCTGCCGCCGTAGGGGCGGTGGCATTTGGGCTCGCCGATCCACCGCCAGCACATGGGGTCGTAGCCGGGGAGCTCGCCGAGGAGCTCGTGGAGCAGCACGAAGACCTCGTTGACGGCGACGAGGTGCCTGAGGTTCTCGCCGCGCAACGGGTCGGGGTACTCATCGCCGGGGTCGTCGCGGATCGACTTGAAGGCCTCCCTCGTCAACTCCCACGCGGTGTTGGTGCCCGGAAGGCCGGGGACGGGCACGAGCTCGTTGGGGACGCTGTTGACGAGCTTGGCCTTGGACGCGAGGTCGTAGAGTCGCTTCTCGGCGTTGGCCACACCCGGACCCAGGAACTCATCCGTTTCGGGGTCGAAGCTCGGGAACAGAAGGCGCGCGATCTGCCGGGTCGAGAGCGCGCGGGCGACCTTGAGGTGATCCCTCACCCGCCGGTCCCTCGCTACCAGCCTTACGGACTTGCGCGGCTTTTTGTAAGACGGACCCTCACCCGCTTCCCTCAGCCCCATCTCCTTTTCCAGCCGCTGTCGAAGCTCGCGAAGCTCCTCCAACTTCATCTTCTTGAGGTTGCACACGGTCGTACCGCTCCATTCTTCCTCGTGGTTTTCTAGGTGGGCAGCTCGCCGCTCAGGTGTTGGGCCTTCGTGATCCTCCTGCCGCTCATCACGGTCCAGGAGTAGGCGGCGGAGAGCATCGCGACGACGAGGGCCACCAGTGCCTGGTAGACGTCGTTGCTCAGGATGGTGCCGAACGGCGACGGGAGCAGGTCGGCAACCGGGCTCACCGCCACCGGCAGTCCAAGCCACAAAGTCGCCGCGACGGCGAGGAAGACCGCCAGGGAGATCGCGGCCTCCCGCGCCGTCATTGCGGTCCGCGGGGGGACGGGGTCCGGATTCTCGCGTGCCGCCCTACGGCGCTCGACGATCGCCTTCACCTCTTCCGGAAGCTGGGGCGACGTCTGTCTCTGTCGTGCGTCCGGGATCGCCAGCTCGAGGCCCGGGCCGGCGCGATCGGCGGGGGCCTCGGCGGCCGAAGGGCCGTTAGCGGAGGGCGTCCCCGGACGCTCAACCGGCCGCTTATCTTCGGCCTGGCCCCTCTCCTCCTCGCGCGTTCGGGGGGGCGCGGGAGGACCTTCGGCAGGGCCCTCCTCGGCGTTCGATCCTCGGGCGAACTCTTCCGCGGGGACCGCCCGGGCTACGAGGTCCGAGAAGAGTGCCCGGCGCTGGGTGCGCTTCTCGGCGAGGAGCCACTCGTCGAGGTCCTTGCCGTGGGGAAGGAGGGCGATGGCGGGCTCCCCGCCCTGGCGCCCGACGAGGTGGAGCGCGGCATCCGGGGCCGCGGCCATAACGTCCGGCTGCGGCGGGTCGTCCACGTCGGGGATGTAGGGGATCCTGCGGCCGGCGAAGTCCGTCCCCTCGAGCTCCAGGAGCGGGCCCCCGTCCTCGGGGTTTTGGTAGCGCCTGAAGCCCTGGATGGAGCCGACGGCGATCCCCTCCTGGGCGGCGACCAGGGCACCCATGACCCCCTCGCAGAAGGCCACCAGGGCCTCGGGCATGATGCCGGGGAAGACGTACAGATGGCTCCCCGAGCCCTTGAGGGAGACGTACTTGCCCATGCCCTTCGGCGGCTTGCCCACGCACCTCCCCTCCAGCGTCGTGATCCGGGAATCGTCGTCGTGGTAGGGGATGATCACGCACTCGAAGGAGAGGGTGAAAGTGAGCCGCCCGGTCACCTTCTGGCTGGAGAACCCCGGCACGCCGAGGAGCGTCTCCTTCCCGAACTTCTCGACCAGGCGCTCCCTGACCCGCTTGGCCCGCTCCTTCGTCATCGAGCCTAGTGCGGCGGCCTCCATGGTTTCGTAGGAGAGCCCGCGACCTTTGAGGTAGTCGCGGTGCGGGCCGACGAGCGGGCAGTGCTCGAGGATCTCCCGGTAGACGGCGTCGAGAAGCTCCGGGCCCGCGCGCGGCACCTCCGGCTCCATGACCCAGGCCTCCGCGGGACGCCGGTAGCCGACCCGTCCCTCCGCGTGCGCCCGCACCTTCCGGCCCGCGACCCGCCCCCCGTCCGGCCCCTCGTGCTCCGGCTCGACCGTCACGACGTCCTCGACCACCGCGAGCTCCGCGCCCAAGGGCTCGTCCGCAGGCGGAGGTTCCCACCCCGTCCCTCCTTCGGGCGCCCAGGGACCCTGGGCGCCCGAAGGGGCTTCCTTTTCCCACCCCGCGCCGCCTTCCCAGCGCACCGCGTCGTCCGGCTCCTCCGGCCGCGGGTCCTGCTTAGCGCCGGGGGTCGCGCCGGCGCGCGGTGGGCGCCTGGCGGGTAGCGCGTCGCCGGCGGGGGCTTCCCTATTCGCGGTGCTTCGCGGAGCCGCTTTGTTCTCCGTGGGGACACGGGGGCGGCTCTTCGGGGGACGCTCCGCCGGGCGCGGGGGGCGCGGACGGACGTCCCCTCGACCTCCCTCGGGGTCCGGGATGCCCAGGATCTCGTAGCCCCGCTTGAGGATCGCGACGAAGCCCGCCCCTCTAGGCTCGAGGTCCTCGAAGTAGGCGATCACGGCGAGGGCGTCCATCTTCTCGGGAACCTCGCAGGCGGCGTGCAGGCACCCGGCCGTGTTCTTCCTGGGGTAGGCGCTGAACTTCTGCGGCTTGCCGCATTTGGGGCACGCCCACACGTGCCGGGAACCTTGAGAGCTGCCCGGTCCGAGGTAATGGGCGCAGACCCGGACGAGCTCGCTTCTCACCAGATGCTTGTCGTAGAGCGGCTTCGTGGCGGGCACGTGAGCGCCCCCTTTCTCTCGCGGTTCGGGTACTCCCCCTAGAAGCCGGGGGCTAAGGCGTTCCCCTCCCGGAGGGGCCGGCGTCGGGCCCCTTGCCGTAGTACTCGGCGACCTTCGCGGCCAGAAGGTCGACGGTCCTTAGGTCGAGGACGGGGTCGTACGCGCGTACGCGCTGGAGCAACTCCGGGAGAGTAGACACCTGCTTGCCGACCCTCTCCCCCGCCGGTTCTGCGGCCCTCCTCCGGCGGGCCCGCGGGAAGCAGAGGAGCCAGTGGCGGCCGCGTGCACCCAGGGCCTCGCCGGCGGAGGAGGCGGGGCGGAAGCGAGCGTCCGGGAGCGCGAGGAAAGCGTCGAGGGCGAACATCTGGCGGCGCGCCTGGGTGACGGCGTCCCTGTGGAGGGGCTCGCCGTTCACCAGGATCGGGCCGTCGTCGCGGAGGGTGAGCGTGCCCCTGTCCGCCTTGGTCTCTATCAGGACGAGCCCCGAGGGGCCGACGACGAGGTGGTCGATGTCCCCCACCCCCCTCGCTCGCTCGTCTCGTAAGCCCGAGAAGACGTAGTAGTGGCCGAGCTCCGGGAGCCTGAGAAGGCGATCGGAGACCATGCGCTCGCCTTGGCGTCCGGCCGCCTGCCGAGCTTGCACGGCGCGCTCCTCCTCGAGGCGTCCCCGATCGGGGGCGTCAGAACGCGACGCCGCGGGCACGCTCTCGCCGACGACCACGGTGCCCGCGACCCAATCGCCCAGGCGCTTGCGCCGGTCGGAGAGCATGGCGGCGAGCCATCCGGGGAGGTAGAGCCCGAAGGGTCCGTCGAGGGGCCTCAGCAGGGTGCGCAGGAGGGCCCGGAAGAGGCCGGGCCTCCGGCCCGTTCGTTCGTTTATGACCCGGATGCCGAAGATTTTCTTCCCCGGCGTCCAGCCGAGCAGGCCCTCGAACGGGACCCGGTAGCAGATGGAGATGAGCACGGCGTAGCCCGCCAGGGAGAGGTAGGAGGAGCGCGGGTCACCTCCCGCCTCGAGCTCGAAGTCGGACGGGACGAGGAGCGCCGCGAGGGAGACGATGGCGCCGTCCAAGAGCAGGGCGGCGAAGCGCAGGTCCATCACCCTCGTGGTGGTTACGCGCTCCATGGGAGGCCCGTCCCCGGGAGCGCCTCGTCGAGGGGGCGTACCGCTAGGGCTCGTCCCAGAGGTCCGCCCGGTAAGGTTCCGAGGGCGCGCCCCGCTCGCTGAGGCCGCGCCGGTCACGGGCGTCCCCGGCGTTCGGGAAGTGGATCCACAGATCGTCGTGGGGGACCGCTACCCACGTACCTCCCCGGCGGCTCCGGCTCTTGCGTCGCGTCCCTCCGGAGATCTTCGCGGCTCCCCACAAGAAGAGCGCGAAGAGCGCGAGGAGCGCCAAGGAGAAAGTGGCGAAGACGAGCATGAAGAGCGAGAACGCCCAGTCGGGGGGCGGCTCGCTCCCCGCGGGTGTCGTCTGCAGTAGGACGATGCCAAGGAGGCTCATCGCGGTCTGCCGAACCCTTCTTCCCTTCGGGTCTGCCCTTGGTGCTCGTCGGGATCATACCTTGCGCCCGTTTGTGCGTCATCTTAAGCGGGGGCTAACCGATGCCCTTGGTGACGGATTTGACCACCACGGTCTTGACGACGCTCGCGATGGCGCCCTTGCCCGTCTTGGGTCCGGAGTAGGAGGCGAACGCCCACCCGAGGACCTTGAAGGGCGTCTTCCACATCACCCAGAGCACGCACACCCCGGCTAAAGCGCCGAACACCCCGTTGTCCCCGGCTTCCTGCATGAGTATCTCGGGCGCCGAGACGATCCAGGAGCCGACCATTATCTCCACGGAGTAGAGGATCGGGATCGCAGCACAAGCCACGATGCCGCGGAACCAGGCGCCCGAGACGTCCCTGAGGCCCGGGATTACCCGGAGGACGATGGCCAGAGGACCGATCACGAACAGTATGGCGAAGAACACGTTCTTCAGCAGGCACACGAGCATGACCATGAAGCCGACGACGAGCATCGCCACGGCGGCCACGACGTAGAGCACGCCCGCGTTGGGACCGACGGTGAGGAACATGTCGCCCATCACGTTCGCGGCGGCCTGATCGATGTTCGCCTCGCCGATCAAGCCGGACGCCAGAAGGCCGGAGACGTCGCAGACCATCTTCATCAGCGTGGGGAAGAAGACGAGGAGAAACGCGGTGAAGGCGATCTCGGGCAGGGCGCTCTGGGTGGCGTAGGCGACGTCGTAGCGCGCGCTCTGCATCATCATCGAGATCCCGAGCAGCAGGATGGCTATGAGCACGACCGGCCGGACGAGGTCGGCGATCTGCTCGTAGCCTTCGACGAGCGGCCCGGAGGGAGGGGGAAGGCCGAAGGCGCTCTTGGCCAGCGACATGCGGATCTCCTGGAGCCCCTTGCCGACGGCCTCCTCGTACATCCAGTCGAGCATGGCGACGAACATCTTGACCGCCGAGCCCACGGGGTCGCTGATGAAGTCCCGCAAGGAAGGCCGGTCCTCCTCCTCGCGCTCCTCGTCGGAGGTCGTGTCGGGGCCACCGAGCCCGTCCTCGCCGGGAGCGGTGGTGCTCTCGAGGGTCCCCGGGTCGTCCCCCGGGTCGGCCATCTCTTCGGAAGGGGTCGTACTCCCGGGGATCCCGAGCCCGCCGCCGCCGTCGTCCCCCGGTAGGCTGCTGCCGCCGTTCTGCGGCAGGTCGGTGCCTCCCATGGAGCCGGGTTGCGTCTCCTCGTCCTCCTGCGCGACCGCCGGGGGCGCGAGGGCCGCGCCGAGGGCGAGGAGCAGCACGAAGACGAGCGCCGAGAAGAGGAGCGTCTGTGGCGGGGCCGGGGTCCTCACCTCAGAGCTGCACCCCGAGGAAGGTGCCGAAGATCAGGCTGTAGATCGCTGAGCCGAGCAGCACGATCATGTAGCCGCCGATCGAGTTGAGCACCCTCTTCTTCCCCTTCTCCTGCATCTCCCGGTCCGGCCCGGCCGCCATCAACGTCAGGCCGCCGGTCACGATGCCCCAGGCCGCGCAGCTGCCGGCTATGAGGTTCAACAACGTTATCCACGGGTCCCACATCGTCCATTCTCTCCTTTCTCTCGCTACTCTTGCGTCCGGATCTCGCCGGCCCCGCTGACCCTCCAGATCGCCCGGTGGGGCTTCAACGTCAGCTCCTGGGTCAGGCTGCGCTTGCCGAGCTCGTCCTCGACCACGAAGTGCACGACCCCCTTGACCTCCTCCAGCGAGGTCTCCTTCATCTCGAAGCGGTCCACGACCGCCGAGCTCTCGACGCCCCCGTCGTTGATGCGCCGCCGGTAGTCCTTGA